>NZ_JAMYRC010000017.1:0-110261 GCF_040321205.1 Mesorhizobium sp. M0496
CCCCCCCCCCCCCCGACCTCGCCGGGTGGGGGGGGCTCCGTTTGTTTACAACCACCCACCCCCCCTCCCCCCCCCCCCCCCCCCCCCCCCCCCCCCCCCCCCCCCCCCCCCACCGGCCCATCCGCATACCCACAAGGGTCACGCGGACGATGTCGTTTGCACGAACAAGCGTTTGACCGGCAGGCGATCCAGAATAGGATTGGCTGATGTCGCCTGAAATCCAACGACTTCTATCCGCTCTCGACAACCGGCTGGGCGCGGGCGGCGTGCTCGCCGGTTCGGATGTGGACCAGCGCTATCGCGACGATCCCGACGGCAAGCTCGGCGCGCTTCCCGAAGCGGTGCTGCGCCCGCGCGACACCCAGGGTGTGGCGGCGGCACTCGCCGCATGCAACGATCTCGGCCAGCCGGTTGTGGTGCAGGGCGGACGCACCAGCCTGACGGGTGCCGCGCGTGTGCAGCCGGGTGAGGTGGTGCTGTCGCTGGAGCGCATGACCGGCCTCGCCATTCCGGATCGCCAGGCTGCCAGCATCGTCGCCGAAGCGGGCGCGACGCTACAGGCGGTGCAGGAGGCAGCCGACAGCGCCGGGCTGATGTTCGGCGTCGATATCGGCGCACGCGGTTCGGCCACGATCGGCGGCAATGTCGCCACCAATGCCGGCGGCATCCGTGTACTGCGCTACGGCATGTACCGGGCGCAGGTTCTGGGACTGGAAGCCGTGCTTGCCGACGGCAGCGTGCTGACTTCGCTCAAGGGCCTGCCCAAGGACAATTCCGGCTACGACCTCAGCCAGCTCTTCATCGGCACGGAAGGAACGCTCGGCGTCGTCACCCGCGCCGCGCTCAGGCTGCATCCCAAGCCGGCGTCCGAGGTCAACGCTTTCTGCGCGCTCTCTTCGCTCGATGCGGCAATCGCCCTGCTTGGGCTGCTGCGGCAAAAGCTCGGCCCGCTCCTGTCCGCCTATGAGGTCAATTTCGCACCGCTCTATGACGTCATGGTCGCCAGCATGGCCATGCCAGCGCCGCTGCCGGCGGGCTCGTCAGTTTATGTGCTGGCCGAGATACAGGGCAGCGAGCCCGAGCGCGACGGCGAGCGCTTCGCCGAAGTGCTGATGCAAGCGGTCGAGGACGGCGTCATCGACGATGTCGTCGTCTCGCAGTCGTCGCGCGAATTCCGAGCCCTTTGGGACGTGCGCGAAGACGCCAATCGCATCCTGTTTTCGATCAAGGGTCTGATCGGCGTCGACATCAGCATTCCGCTCGCGCGCATGGGAGCGTTCCTGCAAGCGGCGGACGCCGCCATCCATGCCGTCGACCCCGGCGCCGACATCTATGTCTTCGGCCATCTCGGAGACGGCAATCTGCACTATCAGGTACGCACGGTCGATCCGGCAGCGGCGTATGACATCGTCTATCGCGGCGTCGCAGCGGCCGGCGGCGGCGTTTCGGCCGAACACGGCATCGGCCTCGACAAGAAGAAGTGGCTGCATCTGGTCCGCAGCGACGCCGAAATCGCCACGATGCGGCGGCTGAAGACAGCACTCGACCCCAGAAACATCCTCAATCCGGGACGGGTTTTCGACCTCAACCCGACCGCTTTCTCCCGATGACAATTGCCCTGTAACTCAAGTCTGTTCCGTCGCGACTTGCCTGGGGATGAGAAAGCGGGCGGCAAGCACGCAGAGCAGCACGGTGAACATCAGTATCAGCGCCACCAGCGCATTGATGTCGGGTGAGAAGCCAAGCCGCATCATCGCCCACAGCCTGACCGGCAATGTGCTTTGCGTGCCGGTGACCAGGATGGTGATCATGGTCTCGTCGAACGACAGCGCGAAGGCCAGGATCGCGCCGCCGACCATGGCGCTCGACAGGTTCGGCAGGATGATGCGCCAGAACGTCTGCCAGCCCGTGGCGCCGAGGTCGTAGGACGCCTCGACCAGCGTGCGGCTCATCGACTGTAGCCGCATCAGCACCGTGCGGTAGACGATCGCCAGCACGAAGACCGTGTGTCCGATGACGACCGTAATAAGGGACCGTTCGAGGCCGATTTCGCGGAAGAAGATCAGCAGCGCCAGGCCGCTGATGATCGGCGGCATCAGGAACGGCAGGAAGATGATGAACTGCAGGATCGAACGCCCGGAACGCCGGCCGTGATAGTAGAGCGCCAGCAGCGTACCGCTGACCACCGACAGGATGACAGTGCAGACACCGACGATCAGCGTGGTGCGCAAGGCGGCCAATATGTCGTGATTTTCGGCCAGCGCGACATAGGTCGAGAGGGTCGGCGACGACCAGTCGACATTGCCGTGCGCAATGGTGAAGAATGAAGACACGATCGGCACGAACAGGGGGCTGTAGAGCAACACCGCAACCAGTGTCGTGATCGCAGCCAGAAAGATGGTGGACAACCGGGGCAGGGCGCTCATACCGAAATCCCCCGGTTGCGTCCGAAGCGTTCGCCGACGAGGATTGCCGCGATCACCACGACTGCCAGCGCCACCGACAGCGCGGCGCCGAACGGCCAGTTATAGGCCGTGCCGAACTGGCTGTAGAGGATGCGGCCGAAGGTGAAACCGCTGATCCCGCCAACCATCTGCGGCGTCAGGAAATCGCCGATCGCCAGCACGAAGACGAAGCTCGCCGCCGAAGCGACGCCGGGCAGGCTGAGCGGCAAGGTGATGCGCAGGAAGGTCTGCAAGCCGCTTGCCCCGAGATCGTCGGAGGCGCGCAGCAGCACCTGCGGAATTCGTTCCAGCGACAGGAAGATCGGCAGGATGGCGAAGGGAATGAGCAACAACGTCAGCGTCAGTAGGATGGCGTTCATGTTGAACACGAAAAGCGTCGACGGCTCCTGCAGGACACCAAGCGCCACCAGCGCCTTGTTGAGAAAGCCGTTGAGGCCGAGGATGCTGCGGATCGCATAGATCTTGATAACGTAGCTCATCAGCAGCGGTACCAGCAGCAGCATCAGCAAGGCATAGCGCCAGCGGCCTTTCAGCGTCGTCAGGAAATAGGCGGCGGGATAGGCAAGCAGGATGCAGATAATGGCCACCGAGACGCACAGAACGATGGTGTTCCAAAACACCGGGAGAAAGACCGGATCGGTGAAGAACCTGACATAGTTGCCCAGTGACAGCCCGTAGACGATCGTGCCCTGGTCGACGCTGAAGAAACTGTAGCCGAGGAAGATCGCCAGCGGCGCCAGGACGAAGACCACCGGCAAGGCAAACGCCAGCACTGTCACCAGCAGCGACAGCCGTCTTTGCGCAGGCAGTGTCGAGCTGGCTTTGCTCATGCCAGCACCAGGTGGCCTTCATGCGGCGCAAACGAAAGCGACACTGTCTCGCCAGGTTTCAGTGTGCTGCCGTTGACACGGCTCGGCACGCGCAGCCGCAAGCGTTGCGCGGCATTGTCGGCGCCGGCCGTGATGGTGGCGACGGTCGATGAGCCGGCAAAGGCCAGATCGGAAATCGTGCCGGAAAAGCGGTTGTCGGTGTCCTTTGCATCCGCAAGATGCAAGGCCTCGGGGCGGAATGCGGCGTAGGCGCTGGCGCCATCCGTCGCGGCTTTCAAATGCGGCTGGTCACCGATCGAACAAACCAGGCGCCCAAGCGCTGTCTCGATAGATCGCAGCTTGCCCTGCACCGGTCCGAGTTTCCCGGCCACCAGATTGTTCTCGCCGAAGAAGCGCGCGACGAACTCGCAATTCGGCTTGTAGTAAAGGTCATGCGGCGTGCCGAGCTGACGGATATGGCCGGCTTCCATGACGCAAATCCGGTCGGCCATGCCGATGGCTTCTTCCTGGTCATGGGTGACGAACAGGAAGGTGGTCTTGATTTCGCGCTGGATGGATTTCAGGAAAACCTGCATCTGCCGGCGCAGTTCGAGGTCGAGCGCGGCGAGCGGCTCGTCGAGCAGGATAAGGCGCGGCTGGCAGATCAGTGCACGGGCGAGCGCGACGCGCTGGCGCTGGCCGCCGGAGAGCTGTGCGGGAAAGCGGTCGGCGAAACGCCCGAGCTGAACCAGGTCCAGCGCCTCCGTGACACGGCGCGCGATTTCCTTGCGCTGGACATGGCGAACCGAAAGCCCGTAGCCGACATTGCCGGAAACGGTCAGGTGCGGAAATAGCGCATAGTCCTGGAACACGGTATTGAACGGCCGTCGGTTGATCGGCATGCGGCTGATGTCTCGCCCATCCAGGTGGATCTTGCCCGACGTCAGCGGTTCCAGTCCGCCGATCAGCCGCAGGACCGTGGTCTTGCCGGAACCCGACGGCCCAAGCACGGTGAGGAACTCACCGTCCCGGATCGACAGGTCGATGTCGTGCAGCACGGGGACCGTGCCGTAGGATTTCGAGACGGACCGCAGCGTCAGCAGGTCGGCGTTCTGGTTCATGAAATACTCTCGCATACGCTTCGGCGGTCCGGAACCTCCGGACCGCCGGGTCCTTCGAAGGCAGGGTACGGCAATATCAGGGCGTCGCCTTGACCTCGTTCCACAGGTCCGAACGCTTGAGCGGGTCCTCGACATTGTTGAGCCAGACCAACTTGTCGTTGCCGCCGGCGCTGCCGGTTTCCGTCACCGTGTTGCCGAAGCCGGTGCGCTCGGAAAGCTCGCCGCTGACCTTCTTGCTGAGCATGAAATCAATCCATTTCTCGGCCGCCGCATTGTCGCGGACGCCCTTGGAAATGACCCAGTTGTCGAGCCAGGCGAGCGCGCCCTCGCTTGGATTGACGTAGGCGACATGGGCGCCGATCTTCTGCAGCGCCTTGACCTGTTGCTGGCCGTAATTGGCCCAGATCAGGGCGACATCATTGTTCTGGTAGATCTGCTGCGCCTCGTCGGCGGTGGTGTAGAAGCTCAGCACGTTGCGCTTGAGTTCGACCAGCTTGGCCTTGACCGCCGCCATCTGCTCTTCGTTGAGATTGAATGGATCCTTGTAGCCGAGCGTCAGTGCGGTGAACGAGAAATTGTGCTCGCCATTGTCGTAGGCCAGCACCTTGCCCTTGTAGGCCGGGTCCCACAGGACCGACATCGAGGTCGGTGCCGGCTTGACCTTGTCGGTGTCGTAGATCAGGCCGATGGAGTCGAAGCAGAACGGAATGCCGTAGACCTTGCCGTCCTTGGTCACGCCGCTGACCGCAGTCAGATCACGGAAGCGCGGCAGCACCTCTTTCTGGTTGGCGAGCTTCGTGACGTCGATCGGTGACACCAGATCGGCCTTGATATAGCGCTGCAGCTGGGCGGTGTTGACGGCGAAAACGTCGAAGTCCTGGCCTTCGCTGCCCTTGATCTTGGCCCAGATCTCGTCGTCGCTGCCGATGAAGACGACATCGACGCCGATTCCGGTCGCAGCGGTGAAGTCCTTGACCCAGTCGGCGTCGGCGTAGCCGTCCCAGGCCAGAACCCGCAGGTTCGCGGCGAGCGCCGCCGATGTCATCAGGCCGATGCCGAGCCCGATCGTCGCCATTCTTAGAAACAGTTTTTTCAGTCCCATTTTCAATCTCCCATTGTCATTCTGGTGGACCGCTATTTCCGGACCTTCGCCGTCACAGCTGGGTGACGGCGACCAGTCCCTCGTCCGGCACCGATACCATCCGGTTGCGCAGTGGCTTGCCGAATGTCTGTGCCTGGATTTCATATTCGTCGCCGGAAGCCGTCTTGACGCCGGAGGCGTAGCTCATCACCGCCGCGCCGAAGAAATAGGCATGCAGATCGCCCGCCCTGCGGTGCATCGGGTAGCGGAAATGGAAGTGTTCGAGATTGGCGATCGAGTGCGACATGTGCGCCTCGCCCGACAGGAACTCCTGCTCCCAGATGACAGTGCCGTCGCGCAGGATGCGGGAATGACCGCGCACTTCGTCGGGCAGGTCGCCGACCAAAAGCTCCGGTCCGATCGAGCAGGAGCGCAGCTTGGAATGGGCGAGATAGAGGTAGTTCTCGGCTTCCGTCACATGGTCGGAATATTCGTTGCCGAGCGCATAGCCGATGCGGTAGGGGCGGCCATCCGGGCCGTTGAGATAGAGGCCGACGATCTCGGCTTCTTCGGCCCCGGCGCGCGCAAAGGTGGGCATAGGCAGGTCGGCGCCGGGCGGCACGACACAGGTGCCGACGCCCTTGAAGAACCATTCGGGCTGGATGCCGATCTGCCCAGCGGCGGGCTTGCCGCCCTCCAGGCCCATGCGGAAGATCTTCAGCGAATCCGATTCCTCGGCATCCTCGCCATGGGTCAGCACATGCATCTTGTCGCGTGCGGCGGCACTTCCGGTATGGGTCAGGCCGGTGCCGGTGACCAGGAAGCGCGCCGGTTCCGGATGGTCGACCGGGGCAAGCACGCGGCCGTCGCGCAACAGCTGATCGTAGTCGATCGCCGCTGTGCCGGTCCGCTTCTCGACCAGCGCTGCGATGGACGTGCCCTGGGCGATTGCCGCTTCGGCCAGCTCCAGCACGCTGCTGGTCTTTTCGAGCGGGTGCAGATGATTGCCGTCATCGGAGACACGGCCAACCTGTCTGCTGCCGTCGGCCATTCTGAACTGAACAAGACGCATGAACTAACCTTCTTCCTTTGCAGCCATACGGGTCACACCCAGCCCGCATCGACGATGAACTGCTGGCTTGTGCACATGCGGCTGTCGTCGGCGGCGAGGAACAGCGCCATGCGCGCGATATCGGAGGGTTGCAGCCGGTCGGGCAGACACTGCCTTTCCGCGATCTGGCGTTCGCCGGCTGGGTTCAACCACAGGCGCATCTGGCGCTCGGTCATCACCCAGCCCGGCACCATGCAGTTGACGCGGATGCGCTCGGGGCCGAGTTCGCGGGCCAGCGCCCGGGTCATGCCGTAAACAGCGGCTTTCGCGGTGACATAGGCTGGGCAATCCGGATCGCCGACCATCCAGGTGATGGAGCCGAAATTGATGATCGAGCCGCCGCCCAGCGTGCTCATCTGCGGACGCACCGCCTGCGCCGCGAAGAACTGGTGACGCAGATTGACCGCCATGCGGTCGTCCCAATAGGCAACCGTCACGTCCTTGGTCTGGTGGCGGTCGTCATTGCCGGCATTGTTGCATAGCGCCTGGATTGGGCCGTTGTGCTGCATCGCCCGCACGGTGGCCGCCTGCAACTCTTCGACGTTGCGCAGGTCGCAGGGAATGAACAGCGGCACGGCATGTCCCTCGGCCGCGATCGCATCGACCAGACGTCGTGAAGGCTCCTCGGCCATGTCGACGAAGGCGACGCGGCTGCCTTGTGCGCAGAAATGGCGCACCAGGCTTTCGCCGATACCGCTGCCGCCACCGGTGATGAACACGCTGCGGCCCTTGAGGCTTGGATAGATCGCGTAGCCGATTTCATCCGTCATCGCGCGCCCCTCTAGTGCGAATGCCGAGGAATGCCGGCATCGCGCCGGCCGACGAGAAAGTCGAAATCGCAGCCCTTGTCGGCCTGCAGAACGCGCTCGACATAAAGGCTCTGATAGCCGCCTTCCGGCGGCGCTGGCGGCTTCCAGTCACGCCGGCGGATTGCCAGCTCCTCATCCGATACCAAAAGCTCCAGCCGGCGGCCGGCGACATCGAGCTCGATAAGGTCACCGTCGCGCACCAGCGCCAGTGCGCCACCCGCGGCTGCTTCCGGTGCCACATGCAGAACCACGGTGCCGTAGGCGGTGCCGCTCATGCGCGCGTCCGAAATGCGAACCATGTCGGAGACGCCCTGCTTGAGCAGTTTTGCCGGCAGCGGCATGTTGCCGACCTCGGCCATTCCGGGATAACCGCGCGGCCCGCAATTCTTCAGCACCATCACCGAGGAGGCGTCGATATCCAGCTCCGGATCGTCGATGCGGGCGTAGTAGTGCTCGATGTTCTCGAACACCACCGCCTTGCCGCGATGCTGCATCAGTTTAGGCGTTGCCGCCGACGGCTTGATGACCGCCCCATTGGGCGCCAGGTTGCCGCGCAGGATGGAGATGCCGCCTTCCTTGGTCAGCGGCTCGCTCAGCGGCCGGATCACCTCGCTGTTGTAGTTGGGCGCGCCGTCGATCAGTTCACCGATGGTCTTGGCGCTGACGGTCATGGCGTCGCGATGAAGAAGCCCCACTTCATCAAGCGACGCCATGACCGCAGCTAGCCCCCCGGCGTAGTAGAAATCTTCCATCAGGAACCGGCCCGACGGCATCAAATCGACAATGGTTGGAACGTCACGGCCAAGTCGGTCCCAGTCCTCAAGGCTGAGATCGACACCGATCCGGTTGGCGATGGCGATCAGATGCAGCACCGCGTTGGTCGAGCCCCCGATCGCGCCGTTGACGCGGATGGCATTTTCGAACGCTTGCGTGGTCAGGATCTGCGCGATCGTAACGTCCCTGCGGACCAGATCGACGATCTGGCGTCCGGCCATCTGCGCGAGCACGCCGCGGCGCGAATCCACCGCCGGGATTGCGGCATTGTCCGGCATGCCGATGCCGAGCGCCTCCACCATGCTGGCCATCGTCGAAGCCGTGCCCATCGTCATGCAGCTGCCCGCCGACCGGCTCTGGCCTTGTTCGGCGGCGAGGAAGTCGGCAACCGGCATGCGGCCGGCCTTCACTTCCTCGGCGAATTTCCAGACATGCGTACCCGAGCCGATATCCTGTCCGCGGAACTTGCCGTTGAGCATCGGCCCGCCGGAAACGGCGATGGTCGGCAGATTGCACGATGCGGCGCCCATCAGCAGCGCCGGCGTGGTCTTGTCGCAGCCGACCAGCAGGATGACGCCGTCGATCGGATTGCCGCGGATGGACTCTTCGACATCCATGCTGACCAGATTGCGAAACAGCATGGCGGTGGGGCGCATGTTGCTCTCGCCCAGCGACATCACAGGGAATTCGAGCGGCAGGCCGCCGGCCTCATAGACGCCGCGCTTGACGTGGTCGGCCAGCGCCCGCAGATGCGCGTTGCACGGGGTCAGTTCCGACCAGGTGTTGCAGATGCCGATCACCGGGCGGCCGTCGAAAGCGTCGGCGGGAATACCCTGGTTCTTCATCCAGCTGCGGTGCATGAAGGCGTTCTTGCCATCACCGCCGAACCAGGCCTCGGACCGCAGTTTGCGTTTGGTGTCGGTCACGATGTCTGTTCCCGATCCTGGCGGCGCTTGTTGCGGTTCTCGACGCTGCGGCGCACGTCTTCCTCGGCATTGTCGATGAGCACCAGCAGCGCCTTTTGCGCGCCGGCGGCATCGCCGGATGCGATCTTTTCGGCCACTTCCCGATGCAGCGGCAAAGAGTGGCGCTGCCCTGCCGGATTGTCGTTTGAGAGGCGAAAGCTCATCACCAATGCCGTTTCGACGAGTGCCGCCAACGAGCCGATCAGCTCATTGCCGGTCATGCGCAAAATGGTCTGGTGGAACAAAAGGTCAGGTTTGGCGAAGCGATCGCCATCGTCGACCACGGCTTCCATTTCGGCCAGCGCGGCATTGATCTCAGCGACCTGCGCCGGTGTGGCGCGCCTGGCGGCGAGTGCGGCCGACATCGGCTCGATCGCCCGGCGCAATTCGAACAGCGCCCGGACATCGTCGGCGCTGACACCGCCGGCGTAGCGCCACGACAGAACATCCGGATCGAGGAAATTCCAGTCGGAGCGGGGACGTACCCGTGTGCCGGTCTTCGGCCGCGATTCGACCAGCCCTTTGCCGGCCAGCACCTTGATCGCCTCGCGCAGCACGGTGCGGCTGACCCCCAGCATCTCGCTGGAATCGTCGGCGTTGGGCAGTGCCTCGCCGGGCAGGAAGTCGCCCTGCACGATGCGCAGCCCGATCTGCTCGACGACCGTCGCATGCAGCGCCGTCGAGCCGCTGGAAACAGCCACCGCAACTCTTGATGTGCGCGCCGTGCTGAAAGATTTCTTATTCTTCATACTATTCATATGATATGTCTTATAGGCGTGGCAATTGGAGTCAAGGGATGGGGGAGTGCCGATGACAAAGAATTCCGCTGCCGTTGCCGAGCAGCATCAAGAGCTGGTCTCGATCAGCGATGGCATTGCGGCTGTAGAGATTGCGCCTGCCGCCGGTGGCGCGCTGGCATCGTATCGTTGGCGGCAAAACGGCACCGTGGTGGATTGGCTGCGCCCCGCGGATTCGGCGGCGATCGACAACCGCGATGCCGGCGCCATGGCCTGCTTCCCGCTGGTTCCCTATTCCAATCGCATAAGGGGCGGCCGCTTCACATTCGCCGGCCGCACCGTCGAACTGCCGACCAACTCCGACGATCCGCATCATGAACATGGCCATGGCTGGCGTCGGCCATGGACGGTCGTGCGGCACGAAGCAGGCATGATCGTCCTGCGCTATCGCCACGTCGCCGATTCCTGGCCGTGGGGCTATGAAGCCGAGCAAGCGATCTCGTTGATCGACGGCAGGCTGGTTGTTGCCATCTCGCTGCGCAACCTCTCGGACAGCCCGATGCCGGCCGGTTTCGGCCTCCATCCCTACTTCCCGTCGACGCCGTGGACGCATGTTCAGGCGCGGGTGTCCGGCATGTGGGAAACCGATGCGGAAATCCTGCCCACACGGCACGTCTTGCCGCCAGCCGGTGCCAATCCGACCACGGGCTTCGACGTGTCAGAGACGGACTTCGATACGGTCTTCACCGGATGGGCTCGTCGCGTCCGGATCGCCTGGCCGGAGCATGGGCGTCAGCTGGACATCGAGGCCGAGGCGCCACTCGATTTCCTCGTCCTCTACACGCCATCGGGCGAGCCGTTCTTTTGTGCCGAGCCGGTCAGCAACATCACCGATGCATTCAACCGCAGGGGTGACGCAGGCATCGACACCGGCTGCATGGTGCTGGCACCCGGGCAGATGCGATCCGCAAGCGTTCGCTTCACGCCTTCGCAAGCGATCTGATCGCCCATGTCGAACCGCCCAATGCGAGGCCGGATCAGAACGGGTAGTGCTGGCCCGGATCTTCGATCGTCACCCAGCGCAAATCGGTGAACTCGGCGATCGAGGCCTTGCCGCCGAAGCGGCCATAGCCCGAGCCCTTGACGCCGCCGAACGGCATCTGCGCCTCGTCGTCGACGGTCGGGCCGTTGATGTGGCAGATGCCGGCTTCGATGCGCGCGGCGACCGCCATGGCACGCTTGATGTCGCGGCTGAACACGGCTGACGACAAGCCGTACTCGGTGTCGTTGGCGACGCGCACCGCCTCGTCCTCACCCTTCACCCGGATCACCGGCTTGACCGGTCCGAAGGATTCTTCGGCGTAGACACGCATTGCCGGCGTAACATGGTCCAGCAGCGTCGCTTCGACCACGGTGCCAGTGCGCTTGCCGCCCGCCACCAATTTGGCGCCTTTGCCGACCGCATCGGCAACCAGCTCCTCCATCTTGTCGGCCGCCTGGCTGCTGATCAGCGAGCCCAGCACGACATGGCCGCGCGGATCGCCGGCCGGCAGTTGTGAGGCGCGGGCAGCCAGCTTGGAAACGAATTCATCGGCGACTTTCTCATCGACGATCAGGCGCTCGGTAGACATGCAAATCTGGCCCTGATGCATGAAGGCGCCGAAGGTGGCCGCGTTGACCGCCGCGTCGATGTCGGCATCGTCCAGCACCAGCAGTGGTGCCTTGCCGCCGAGTTCGAGCAGCGCCGGCTTCAGGTGCCGGCCGGCGAGTTCGGCGATGATCCTGCCGACCTTGGTCGAGCCGGTGAAGTTGACACGCTTGACTGCAAAGTGTCCGACCAATGCTTCGACAATGCCTGCCGCGTCCCTGGGATCGTTTGTGACGACATTGATGACGCCTTTGGGCAACCCAGCCTCGACCAGCACCTGGCCGATCAGCCGGTGCGTGCCGGGGCACATTTCGGAGGCCTTCAGCACGACGGTGTTGCCGCAGGCGATTGGCATCGCTATTGCGCGGGTGCCGAGAATGACCGGTGCGTTCCACGGCGCGATGCCGAGGCATACGCCAGCCGGCTGGCGAATCGCCATGGCCAACGTGCCCGGTTTGTCGGAGGGGATGATCTCGCCGGAAATCTGCGTCGTCATCGCCGCCGCCTCGCGCAGCATGTTGGCCGCCAGCATGACATTGAAGCCGGCCCAGGGACCGGTGGCGCCAGTCTCTTCCATCATCAGCCTGGTGAACTCGCCGACCTTCGACGCCATCACGTCAGCAGCCTTCGACAGCAGAGCGCGGCGCTCGCCGGGCCCGGTCCTCGACCACGCCGGAAAGGCGGCTGCGGCGGCTTCGACCGCGGCATTGGCATCGGCAACGCTCGCTGCCGCGGCACGCGTCGCCAGTTTGCCGGTGAACGGGTCCATGCGGTCGTAGGACGCCGCACCCGAGGCTGCCCGTTCGCCACCGTCGATCAGAAGTCCAATATCCATTGTAATCTCCACTGCTCCGATTGGAGCTGCTGATTGAGGTTTAGAAGCCGAGCACTTCGGCATTGATCGATGCTTCGAGGCCGCCATCGACCGGCACGTTGGCGCCGTTGACCCAGCGCGCGCCGTCCGAGCACAGGAACAGCACAACCGGGGCGATATCGCCCGATGTGCCGGCGCGCCCGACCCTTGCAATGTCGCTGTCGACACGGGCGTCGCCGAGCACGCTGCGGAACTGCTTCAGGATCGGCGTTTCGACAGGCCCCGGGCTCACCGCATTGACGCGGATGCCACGGCGTTTGAACAGATCCTGATGCGCGGCGCGGAAAGTCCACAGCAAGAGCAGTTCCTTGGAGACGGGATAGCCTTCCTCGTTCTTGACAGCATGGTCTTCGACCACCTTGGCGACATCCGGGAAACCCTCGATGCCTACCATGGACGCGGCGCGATTGAGATTGGCGCGCCAGCCATAGCCGGCGATGGAGGCGACGTTGACGATGGCGCCGCCCTCGCGAAGCCTTGGCGCGATGCCTTCCGACAGAGCCCGCAGCCCGAAAAAGTTGACGGCCAGCGTCGATGCCGCACCGGTGTTGCCGGAGAGGCCGGCGACATTACAGAGCGCATCGATGCGCTGCGGCAGACGCGCGACGAGATCATCGACGCCGGCTTTCGACGAAATGTCGGCCCTGACGAAGCTGCCGACCGGAGCGGTCGGCTCACGCACATCGACGCCGATCACGTCGGCGCCGAGCTGGCCGGCGAGTTCCGCCGTGCGCGCTCCAATGCCGGAGGCAACACCGGTGATGAGGATCGTCTTGCCGAAAAGCATGGTCATGCCTTCTCCTGATGTATTGCGGCTTGCTGTGGCGAAGGCGCGGTACCGCCGTCGGCGATGTTCGCCGGAAGCCTTACGCGGTAACCGACCGGCAGCAGGAGAAGCCCAAAACGCTCCTCGATCGTCCCCCACAGGCCGTGCGGCAGGAAAAGCGAGAACAGCACCGCGGTGGCGCCAAGCCCGACCAGATACCAGACGCCGGTGCCGCCGAACCATGTCTCGATGAGGAAGAACACCAGCGCCCCCAGAATGGCCCCCTCGAACGTGCCGATGCCGCCGACCAGCACCATGAAGATCATGTAGGCGGTCCACTGCACGTTGAAGTAGGTCTTCGGCTGGAAGGTGATCGAGGTCGCCAGCCACAGCGCGCCGGCAATGCCGATGCCGAAGGCGGCAAGCACGAACAGCAGCCGCTTGGTGCCGGTGACACGCACGCCTACCGAGGCGGCGGCATCCTCATTGTCGCGGATCGCGCGGATCGCCGCACCCGTGCTGCCGCGCAGCAGGCCAAACAGGATGGCGAGCAGGGCGGTCATCGAGGCCAGCGCCAGCCAGTAGATCGTCACGCGTCTGGTGCCGGCGTCGTAGAAATTGAGCGAGATCAGCGATGTGCCGGTTTCGCCTTGCACCAGCCGGTCGAGATTGACCAGGAGATGCGTCAACGCCGCGATCACCCACATGCCGATGGCGAACTCACCGTTCCTCAGCCGCAGCATGAACAGCGAGAGCGGCCAGGAGACCGCGCCAACGATGGTTCCAGAGGCGAAGAGCGCGAGGAACGGGTTGAGGCCGGCATCGGCCAGCCGGATGGCGAAATAGGCGCCGAGCCCGAAGAACACCTGTTGGCCGACCGAGACCAGCCCACCGAAGCCGGCCAGCGCATTCCACATCGCCGCCAGGATCACATAGACGAACAGCGCGGTCATGCGGTCGACAGCGCCGTTCGACAGGAACTGTGGTGCAATCGCTAGCAGCGCGATGATGACGGCGACCGCAATCGCGGCGATCCGCGACGTCGCCGTGCCGCGCTCGATGACCGGCGAGGCCGAGACGGCGCTCATGTTGGCTTCCTCATGGGAAAGCGCAGCAGGCCGCGCAGGCCGAGGCCTGACGTTGAAAGCCGCACGAACAGCACGACGAGGAAGACTGCGTGGCCGCCGATCAGAAACCCTTGCGGATGCGCCTGCGCACCGAGCGTCTGGGCAAGCGCCAGCACGATGCCGCCGATCAGCGTCCCCCACAACGAACCGGCGCCGCCGATCACCGCCGCCTCGAAGGCGAACAGCAGTTGCGGCGTGCCGGCATAGGGATCAAAGGTGGCGCGCATGCCGAAGAACGCGCCAGCAAGGCCGACCGTGACCATGGCGATGGACGAGGCGATCGCATTGGCCCGGCGTGCATCGACACCGACCAGGCCGGCCGTATCGGGGTCCTCCGAAGTAGCGCGAATCGAGCGGCCAAGCCTTGTGCGGGTGAGAAACAATTGCAGCCCGCCCAGCAGGATCACGGCGGTAGCAAACATGATCACGGCGAGCTTGCCGACATAGATGCTGCCTGGCCATTCCCAGGAATCGTAGGACAGGCTGCCGATATAGGGCGCCAGCGAACGGGTGTCGGCACCAAACTGCTCGAACAGCAGATTGTCGATGACGATGGCGAGGCCAAACGTCGTCAGGATGGGCAGCAGCGCACCGCCGCGCGCACTGCGTTCGAGCAGGAAGCGCTGCAGCGCCCAGCCGATCGCCGCCATCAGCGGCAGCACGATGATCAGGCCCAGAAATGGCGAGACATGGTACCGCGAGGCGAGCCACCACAGCGCAAAGGCGGCGAACACGGCAAGGCTGCCATGGGCGAGGTTGATGATGCGCATCACTGAAAACATGAACGACAGTCCGCAGGCGATCAGCGCATAATAGCCGCCCAGAAGAATGCCCTGGATGATCTGGTTGCTCATACGGGAACGCTCCCGGGGCTTTTCCGGTGCAGGCCGAAATAGGCTTTCGTCACCTCCTCGCGCGAAACCGCCTTGCTCGCCCCTTCGAGCGCGACACGCCCTTCGAGCATGCAGATGACCCGGTCGGAGACCGCGAGCGCGCGGTTGAGGTCCTGTTCGACGAGGATGATCGTGGTGCCTGAGGCAATCAGACCTTGAAGTGCTGCATAGACGCGGTCGACGATCAGCGGCGACAGGCCAAGTGAAACCTCGTCGAGCAATAGCACGTCCGGATTGCTCATCAGCGCCCGGCCGATCGCCGTCGCCTGCTGTTCGCCGCCAGAGAGGTGGCCCGTCTTGGCATGGCGGCGTGGCTTCAGATTGGGGAACATCTCAAGCACCTTGTCGACGCTCCAGTCACCTGGCCGGCCGGCGGTCTTGCCGAGCAGAAGGTTTTCCTCGACCGTCATCTGCACGAACAGTTTTCGCCCCTCAGGCACCAGCGCGATGCCCATGCCGACACGCTTGTGCGATGGCACGTTGGTGAGATCGGCACCGCCGAGCAGCACGCGGCCGGCTGCCGGCTGGTGCGCGCCGGCGATTGCCCTCAGCAGCGTCGTCTTGCCGGCGCCGTTGGCGCCGACCAGTGCCAGCGTTTCGCCGCGTTCGATCGTGAAACTCACACCACGCACCGCCTGCAACAGGCCGTGCCGGACAACCAGGTCCTCGACCGCAAGCAGGCTCATTTCGGGCCTCCGCCGAGATAGGCGCGCACGACCTCGGGGTCGGCTATCACCGTTTGCGGATCGCCATCGGCGATGATCTTGCCAGCGTCCATGCAGATCAGCCGCTCTGCCACCTGCAGGAGAATATGCACGATGTGCTCGATCCAGACGATACCGATCTTGCGCCGGCGCAATTCCTTGATCGTGTCGACAAGCTCGCCCGCTTCGCCATCGGTCAGTCCGCCGCCGATCTCGTCCAGCAGCAGCAGCGTCGGTCTGGCCGCCAGCGCGCGCGCCAGTTCCAGCCGCTTGCGGTCGAGCAGCCCGAGCGTTTCGGCGCGCCGGTTGGCAACGCCAAGCATGCCGCACAGTTTCAGCGAACCGAGCGCTTCCTCATAGGCCTCGTCGCGGCTAAGGCCTGCGCCATGCGAGGCGGCGACGAAGACATTTTCGAAGGTAGTCATGCCGCTGAACGGTTTGGGCACCTGATGCGTGCGCACCAGGCCGAGCCGGCAGCGCTGCGTTGCCGTCAGTGGCGTCACATCGCCGCCCTTGAAGCTGACCGTGCCCGAACTTGGCGGAAAGGCGCCGGCGAGCACGCTGAGCAGCGTGGTCTTACCGGCGCCGTTCGGGCCGACGATGCCGACCGCCTCGTCGGCATCCATGCTGAAGTTGACCGCATCCAGCACCACAAGCGCGCCGAAGCGTTTGTGGATACCGGCGGCAGCGAGGATCGCCTGTTGTTGCGGATGGGTCACCAGGTGATCCTCGTCAGCGGTCCATCAGCCGTTGTAAGGCAGAAGCTTGGCTTCGACGGGCACGTTCGGGTCCGTGGCGTTTTCGGTCACGACATAATCGAGCGGGAACTTGGCTCCTTCCTTGGCGGCGACCCATTGCGTGCCGATGATCGGGCCGGGCGAGACATTGGCTACGGGGCCGCTGGTGAAGTCGACCTTGCCGACCATTGTCTCTGTCTTGAGCGTGCTCAACGCCTTGGCCACCGCCGCCTTGTCCTTGGCGTCGGTGCTTGCCTTCAGCGCTTCGAAGCCGGCGTCGAGCAGCGACATGGAGGCGCCGAGCTGCTGCGTCCACTGCTTGCCGCTCGCCGCCTCGTAGCCGTCAGCCAGCTCGATGCCCGAAACGCCGGTCAGCGGCGACTTGTAGGGGAAGGCCTTGTGCCAATAAGCGGCGCTCGAAATCTTCACGCCGAGATCGCCGAGCGCCTCGATGTCGGACGGAAACAGTCCGGTCTTGGCGACCTGGCAGATCTTGATCTGCTTGATCAGTCCCTGCTGCGCCGCCTGGCGCCAGAACGCGGCGAAATCCGGCGGGATCGGGAATGAGTTGAAGATCTCGACGCCTTCCTGCTTGAATAGCGCGATCTGCGAGGAATAGTCGGTGGTGCCGGTCTCATAGGCGCCGGGATCGACAATGGTAAAACCTTGCTTGGCCAGCAGCGGTGCCAGATGGGCGCGGATGGCATTGCCGTCGGCATCGTTCGGATACATGACGCCGACCTTCTTGTTGGTCTCGATCAGGTTCCATTGCGAGATATAGGCCTTGAAGAACTCGCCGACGCCGAAGCCGAAATGATAGGTCCATTTGAACGGCGAGGGCACATCGGGCTTGGCGCCGCGGCCGAAATACCAGGCTTCCCACGGCATGACCGTTGACAGGCACGGCACGCCGGCGGCCTCGCAGGCATCGGCGACCGGATTGATCACCTCTGGCGTCGATACCGCCAGCATCAGGTCGATGGCCTGGTTATTGATCAGGTCCTTGGCCAACTGGCCGGCGCGTGACGGATCGGATTGTGTGTCCTGATCGAGGATCTCGACGCTGTATTTCTTGCCGCCGATATCGAGGCCGCCGGCCAAAGCCTTGCGGGCCAGGTCGAGCACGTAGCCGTCGGTCTGGCCGAAGCCGGCCAGCGGTCCGGTGCGCGGGCTGACAAAGCCGACCTTGAGCGTGTCGCCTGCCTGGGCAAAGGCGCTGCGGCCGCCAAGCGTGAGCGCTGCACCGCCGGCGATCGAGGCGGCGATGAACTGGCGCCGCGAAACGCCTGGAATAATGGATCTGCTGCCGAGTGCGTGCGTCATCTTGTTCCTCCCTTTGTGGTCCTCCATCGTCACAGTGCACCAGCGGTTTGGTTCGGTAAAATGATATTTTGCGGTGTTTCATTAACCCATGGGTTAGGAAATTCCGCAATCGAGGCCGCTTTCAGTTCGGACGGTCTCAGGCGTCAGCTGCCTTGTCGTGCCGCTTCGCGGATGGTCTGCAGCAGGATGGAGAAGGCCGGCGAGGGCGCCGTGTCGGTGCGCATCGTCAGGCCGACTGGCCCCTTGGTTTCGTCGGTGTTGACCGGCAAGGCGACGAAGGCGCCGCTGCTGAGTTCGTTGGCAACGACGCCGGCCGAAATGATCCAGACGGCATTGCTCTGCCGCAGGAAAGCGCGGCCGAAGGAGTCCGAGACGGTTTCGATCTCGGTTGCCGGCGCGGTCATGCCGTTGGTGATGAACAGGCGGTCGACGAAGGGACGGATGACCGATTCCCGTGTTGGCATCAGCATCGGGAATTCGTCGAGCCGTGCGAACACATCCTGTCCCGGGTTGAGCAGCGGATGTCCCGCCCGCACCACGAACAGCACTGGTTCAGAATAGAGGTGCTCGAAGAAGAAACCGGTCATGTTCTCCGGCGCCGCCAGCCGTCCGACGACGAGATCGAGCGCGCCGGTGCGCAACTGTTCGAGCAGCACCGCGTTCTCGCCGGTGACGATCTTGATCGCCGCACCAGTACCCTCCCTGAGGAACAGGCTCATAGCGAGCGGCATGACCCGCGCCGAAACTGTCGGCAACGCGCCGATACGGATCGGGTGCCGGTTGACCGCCCCGTCCTGGCGGACGGAATCGACGCCTTGCTTCAGCGCCGTGATCGCCGTGCCGGCATGGCGAAGGAAGATTTCGCCGATGCGCGTCAGCCTGATGCCGCGGCCGTCGCGCTCGACCACCGCCACACCCAGCGCCTCTTCCAGTTCGCGCAATGTCTTGGTCACCGCCGGCGGGCTGACATGCAGGAAATCGGCCGCCCGCGCCATGCTCCCCTGCCGCGCAACTTCAAGGAAGGCCTGCAGGTGGCGGAACCGGATGCGGCCTACGGACATGGATTTGATAACCCCTGAGTTAATGAAATGGCACAAAATATCATTTTACCGAACCAAACGCCTTGTGCAATGTGGGGATGGAGGATCGAAATCGTGCCATTCGTCACCATCGGCGGCATCACGCTGCACCATCGCCACATCAAGGCGGCCGGCAATGCGCGCCCGATCATATTCATCAATTCGCTGGGCACCGACTTCCGGATCTGGGACGAAATTGTCACGGCGCTCGATGGTGAAATGCCGCTGCTGGTCTATGACAAACGCGGCCATGGGCTGTCCGATATCGGCGACATCAGATCGATCGACGATCATGTCGACGATCTCTCGGCGCTCATCGATCATTTCGGGTTGAGCAAGGTCGTGCTGTGCGGCCTGTCGGTCGGCGGCCTGATCGCACAAGGCTTCTATCGCCGGCGCCCAGAAATGGTCGAAGGCCTGATCCTTTGCGACACGGCCCACAAGATCGGCACGACAGACAGCTGGAACACACGCATCGCGACGGTTGAAAGCAAGGGCATCCAGGCCGTTGCGGATGGCGTGCTCAAAGTGTGGTTCACCCCCGCCTTCCACGCGGCGCGTCTGGCCGAGCTGGACGGTTATTGGAACATGATGACCAGGCAAGCGCTTGCGGGCTACATCGGGACGTGCGTGGCGGTTCGCGATGCGGATTTCACCGATGCTGCACGCCACATCGCGGTGCCGACGCTCTGCGTCGCCGGCGATCAGGATGGCTCGACGCCTCCCGATCTTGTCCGCTCCCTGGCCGAGCTGATCCCGGGCGCGCGCTTCGAAATCATCCGCGACGCCGGCCACATCCCTTGCGTCGAACAGCCTGAAGCGCTGGTCGCCCTGATCCGCGATTTTATCGCATCGCTTGCCCCTGGAGCCGAAACCCATGGATGAAGTCCCCGGCAACGAAGCCAGATATCGCACCGGCCTCGCGGTGCGACGCTCCGTGCTCGGCGACCGGCATGTCGACCGGGCCGAGGTCGCCGCCACCGATTTCGACCAGCCTTTCCAGGAACTGATCACCGAGGCCGCCTGGGGTACCGTGTGGGCGCGGCCGGGTTTCACCAAGCGCGAACGTTCGATCGTCACGCTGGCGCTGCTGGCCGCACTCGGCCATGATGAGGAGGTCGCCATGCATGTGCGCGCCACCGCCAACACCGGTGCTTCGCGCGACGATATTTGCGAGGCGTTCTTGCATGTCGCCATTTATGCCGGGGTGCCGGCCGCTAACCGTGCCTTCAAGATCGCCAAGGACGTGTTTTCGGAAATGGACGGAGCCAAGAATGCCCGCTGAGTCCGGCTCGAACCGGAGGCCCGAGACCGGCGCCTTCTTCCAGCGTGACCGGACCTGGCATCCGCCCGCGTTGACGCCGAACTACAAGACCTCAGTGCTGCGCTCGCCGCAGAAGGCGCCGCTCGCTTTCGACAACACACTGTCGGAAATAGCAGGCCCTGTCTTCGGCCACGCTATGCTGGGCGAACTCGATGCCGATTTGATCCACAATTTCGCCGGGCCCGGCGAAAGTGCGCTCGGCGAGCGCATCATCGTCTATGGGCGGGTGCTCGACGAACGCGGCGTTGGCGTGCCCGGCGCGCTGCTCGAATTCTGGCAGGCTAATGCCGGCGGCCGCTATCGCCATAAGAAGGACGGCTATCTGGCGCCGCTCGATCCGAATTTCGGCGGATGCGGCCGCGCCATATCGGGCGAGGATGGCGGCTATGCCTTTCGTACCGTCAAGCCCGGTCCCTATCCCTGGCCGAACGGGCCGAACGACTGGCGCCCCTCGCACATTCATTTCTCGGTGTTCGGCCATGGCTTTGCCCAGCGGCTGATCACGCAGATGTATTTCGAGGGCGACCCGCTGATCTGGCAGTGCCCGATCGCGCGCGGCATCCCCGACAAGGCAGCCGTCGAGACGCTGATTGCCGCGCTCGACATGCAGGCGACGATCCCGTTCGACGCGCGCGCCTACAAGTTCGACATCGTGTTGCGCGGGCGCCGCTCGTCGCTGTTCGAAAACAGGCTGGAGGGCAATTGATGGCCCAGTCGCTCGACCGGCTTAGGGAAAGCCCCTCGCAGACCGCGGGACCTTACGTCCACATCGGACTGACTCCCAATTTCTGCGGCATCGGCGGCGTCTACCCGACCGATCTCGGCGCCACCATGGTCAACGACAAGACCAAGGGCGAACGCATCGGCCTGCGCATCCGGGTGCTCGACGGCACCGGCACGCCGCTCAAGGACGCGCTGATCGAGATCTGGCAAGCCGATGCGGACGGGCTCTACAATTCACCGGCCGAGCTGCGCGGTGCTGCCGATCCGAATTTCTTCGGCTGGGGCCGTTGCCCGACCGACATGGACACCGGCCTGTGCACGTTTGAGACGATCAAGCCGGGCCGGGTGCCGTTCAGCGATGGTAGCCTGATGGCGCCGCACATCACACTCTGGATCGTCGCCCGTGGCATCAATCTCGGCCTGCACACACGGCTGTATTTTTCCGATGAGGAAAAGGCCAATGCCGGGGATGCGATCCTGGCACGCATCGAGCACCGCATCCGCGTGCCGACGCTGATCGCCGAGCGCAAGGGCGATACCTACATCTTCGATGTCCATCTCCAGGGGGAGAAGGAAACGGTCTTCTTCGACAGCTAGGAGACTCGCGCCATGACCGTATCGCCCTTCGATCATCCACTGCTCTCCGCTCTTCTCGGTGACGAGGTAGCGAGCCGGTACTTTTCCGTCGAAGCGGAAATCGATGCGATGCTGGCTTTCGAACGTGCGCTGGCGGAAGCGGAGGCCGAAACCGGGTTCATCACCAAGGATGATGCCGCAGCGATCGTGGCAGCGCTGGCCACGTTCCCGCCCGACACTGCCTTGCTGCGGGCCGCTATCGCCAGGGACGGCGTCATTGTGCCGGAACTGGTGCGCCAGATCAGAGCGGCGGTCGGCGAACCGCATGGCGAGAAAGTGCATTTCGGCGCGACCAGCCAGGATGTCATCGACACCGGCCTGATGCTTCGGCTGAAATCCGTCGTCGAGCATCTCGATCTGCTGCTGACCGAAACCGTCATGCGCCTCGCTTCGCTCGAAGAGCGTTTTGGCGGCAGGGAGCTGACCGGTATAACGCGCATGCAACCGGCGATTCCGATCGAAGTGGCGGACCGTGTAAAGGCGTGGCGGGCGCCGCTGCAACGGCATCAGCAGAGGCTTTCGGAGCAATCGAGACGCCTGCTGGTGATGCAGTTCGGCGGTGCAGCCGGCACGCTGGAAAAGCTTGATGACAAGGGGCCGGCAGTGCGCTCGGCCCTTGCCGCAAAACTCGGCCTTGGCGACGCACCGCAATGGCATAGCCAGCGCGACACGCTCGCCGACTTTGCCGGCCTGATGTCGCTGGTGACCGGCAGCCTCGGCAAGTTCGGCCAGGACATTGCGCTGATGGCGCAAGGCGGAACCGAGATCGAGCTTTCCGGTGGTGGCGGCTCGTCGGCCATGCCGCACAAGCAGAACCCCGTGAAGGCCGAAGCGCTGGTGGCGCTTGCCCGCTTCAACGCCACGCAGCTTTCCGGCATGCATCAGGCGCTTGTGCATGAACAGGAGCGCTCGGGCGCGGCATGGACGCTGGAATGGCTGTTGCTGCCGCAGATGGCCGTCGCAACCGCCGCTTCGCTGCGCCTTGCCGCCGAACTGGCCGCACAGGTCGAGAGTCTCGGCCACTGATGCGCAGCCAGGTCGTTATCATTGGTTCGGGACCGTCCGGCCTGCTGCTCGGCCAGCTGCTGGCCGGTATCGGCGTCGAGACGGTCACTCTGGAACGCGCGAGCCGCGAGCATGTGCTTGGCCGGGTGCGGGCAGGGGTGCTCGAACAAGGCACGGTCGAATTGCTGGAGCAAGCGGGTGCTGCGGCACGGCTGCACGCCGAGGGGCTGCCGCATTCCGGCATCTCGCTGGCCTTCGACGGACGCCTGCACCGCATCGACCTCGAGACGCTGACAGGCGGCAAGCATGTCACCGTCTATGGTCAGACCGAGGTGACGCACGACCTGATGGACAAGCGCGACGCGGCAGGACTGACCACGATCTACGAGGCGGCAAACGTCACGCCGCACGATTTCGATGGCGCAGCGCCCTTCGTCACCTATGACCGGGACGGCGCCACGCATCGCATCGACTGCGACTTCATTGCCGGCTGCGACGGCTATCACGGCGTCAGCCGCAAATCTGTACCCGCGGATGCGCTGAAAACCTTCGAACGGCACTATCCGTTCGGTTGGCTCGGCGTGCTGGCCGAAGTGCCGCCTGCCGATCACGAACTGGTCTACGCCAATCATGAAAGGGGTTTTGCGCTGTGCTCGATGCGCTCGACGCACCGCAGCCGCTACTATGTGCAATGTCCGCAAGACGATCGCGTCGAGGCGTGGTCCGACGACCGTTTTTGGGACGAGTTGCGCCGCCGCTTGCCCGAGCAGACGGCGGCAAATGTCGTCACCGGCCCATCCTTCGAGAAGTCGATCGCGCCGCTGCGCTCTTTCGTTGCCGAGCCAATGCGCTTCGGCAGGCTTTTCCTGGTCGGTGACGCCGCCCACATCGTGCCGCCGACCGGCGCCAAGGGCCTCAACCTTGCCGCCAGCGACGTACGCTATCTCTTCGCCGGTTTGCGCGACTTCTATGTCGAGAAATCGCACGCCGGCATCGACGCTTATTCAGGCAAGGCGCTGGCACGGGTCTGGAAGGCAGTGCGCTTCTCCTGGTGGATGACGACGATGCTGCACCGCTTTCCCGACACCGGCGACTTCGGCCAGCGCATCCAGGAGGCCGAGCTCGACTACCTCGTGCAATCGCGTGCCGCATCGACCGCACTTGCCGAAAATTATGTCGGCCTGCCGTACTGAGGCCTGCGGATCATCCGGCGCCTTGCTGCCTGGCAAAATCCAATAGCATCGGGCGCTGCCCCTTGAGGATTTTCACCTCGGCCTCGGCCAAGGTGAACCAGCCCGCTCTGTCGATCTCCGGGAACTCCTTCAGGGATCCCGACCTTGGCGGCCATTCCATGGTAAAAATGTTGCTCGTGATGGCGGCGACATCGATGTCAACGGTCGCCTCGACAGACCAGGCGATGACGATCTTCCCGCCCGGTTGCCTGTAATCGCCGAGACGCGTGAAGGACCCATCGACCTTGACGCCGAGCTCTTCCTCGGTCTCGCGTTGAGCCGCCGCCAACTCATCTTCGTTCTCGCCGACGAGGCCCTTCGGTATCGACCACGCACCGTCGTCCTTCTTCGCCCAGAACGGCCCGCCCGGGTGAACCAGCAACACTCTGAGACCGCCGTCGCCGCGGCGATAGATCAGCAACCCAGCACTGCGTTTTGCCATTGTGATGCGTCCGTTTGCGACGTTGGTTTCGAAGGCGGCAGCCTATCGACTGTGCCTGAATCGTTGGTGCGAACCTTGCTCCACGGCATTGCGACGCTATGTCAGCTGCGTCTGCATTGCACCTCATCCGCGAGTCCGGCAATCTGATACCATCGCTTATTTGGCGGCTCGAAGGCTAGGTGACGATGCAACTGGGTCTTATTGGCTACTATAGCGACTTCGTGATCTATCCGCTGGTGATCGCCGTGCTGGCAGTGGCCGGGCTGCTTGAGGCCGGCGAAGAGGGTGCGCCAGGCTGGATAGGCACTGTCCTCGTCTGTCTCTTCCTTTGGACGCTGACCGAGTACGTGCTGCACAGGTTCATCCTTCATCACATTCCCTACATCAAGGACCTGCATGATCGTCACCATGTCGAGGAGCGCAGTTCGGTGGGCACGCCGACCTGGCTCAGCCTCGGGGTGCATGCGCTGGTTGCATTTGTGCCCGTCTGGATGGTTTCAGGTTTCGCAACCGCGAGCGGTGTAAGCTGCGGGCTGATGCTGGGATACCTCTGGTACATCAGCATCCACCACATGATCCATCACTGGCATACCACCCATCCGAGCTATCTCTACACGCTCAAGCGCCGCCACGCCGTGCATCATCACATCGACGAATCGGCCAATTTCGGTGTTACGTCGGCACTTTGGGATCGGGTCTTCGGTACAGCGCGGCTCTGAATCCTCAGTCCTCGCCGCTCAACGCCTCTTTCCGCGACCGCCGGGAGACTTGGCCCCGCGCGGCCCCCCCTGAACCGGCGTGTTGTGCTGGTTTTCGTCGGACAGTTTGCGCCAGCGGGCAAGGCGCTCCGGATCGAGCGTCTCGGCCTTCAAGGCAGCCTGCACCGCGCAGCCCGGCTCATGCACATGCGTGCAGTCGCGGAACTTGCAGAGCGGGGCGAGTTCGGTGATTTCGGCAAACAGCGTGTCGATGCCGGAGGCGACATCACTGACGTGCAACGTCCGCATTCCTGGCGTGTCGATCACCCAACCGCCACCGGCGATGGCGTGCAGCGATCGCGATGTGGTGGTGTGGCGTCCCTTGGCATCGTGTTCGCGAATGCCTCCGGTCTGTTGCGGCGATTGCTGCGCCGGTCCGGCCAGCGTGTTGACCAGCGTCGATTTGCCGACGCCCGAGGAGCCGATCAACGCTACCGTCTGGCCAGCACCGCACCAGGCGACCAGCGCGGTCGCGGCATCTGCGGTGCGCGGGTTCAGCGTCACGACGGCCAGTCCACGCTGAAGTGCTGCAGCCTGCTTCTGGTACGCCTCGGCGTCCTCAGCCGTGTCTGCCTTGGTCAGCAGGATCACCGGCGTCGTCCCGGCCTCGTTGGCCAGCGCCAGATAGCGCTCGAGCCGGGCGGGATTGAAGTCGGCATTGCACGAGGTGACGATGAACAGCGTGTCGACATTGGCTGCGGCAAGCTGCGGCACCCTGCCGCCCTGGGTGCGCCGTTCCAGCACCGTCCTGCGGGTCAGGCGACGTTGCACGAGCCTGTCATGCGCGTCGACGAGCACCCAGTCGCCGACGGCATAATCACCGGTGTTCGCCTGCGCCGGCAGCGTCAGATCGACTGGCCCTGCCTGGGACAGGCCGGTCAGCCGGTCGCGATGGACCGTGGCGATACGCGTCGGGACGAGATGGGCTTCATCGGGCTCGAGCTGGTCGCCGAAGAAATCCGTCCAGCCCAGGCTGGTGAGCGATGGCGTGGAGCGATCCGTCATGGCTTTGACCACGGCGTCGCGGACATTGGATAGTATCCCTGGCAAAAAATCGAAGGAGAAGTGGACCTCGGCTGGGCGATTGCCCAAGCCGTGTATGGGCGGCGTGGCGACATTTGGCAAGCAGGGCCGTGGTCGATAGTCGGGCGGCAAACGCGCCGCGCGTTTGCATCGGTGCGTCAGCCGATTTAAGGGCGCCAATAAATAATTTGACGCACGTAATATTTTTGCGCTGTATTGGGAACTGTAAAAATTTGACAGAATAAGTTCGGTCAAGCATTGCTGCGTCCGGTCAACGGCCGCATGACTGGTGACGGCTCATCCGCTCGGCAATGACGGTAAGGGATCAGGAATATCGATGGCGGAGAAGACGCACCGCACGATGGATGACTTCGCCCAGGCATGTGGCGTGTCTCGGCCGACGCTGTCCAAATTTTTCGACGATCCAGCGAGCGTGAAGCCGGCGACACGGGCGCGCATCGAAGCTGCCCTGCGCTCCTCGGACTATCAGCCGAACCTTTTCGCGCGCAACCTCAACCGCAAGCGCACCCGCAACATCGGCATCGTCGTGCCGACGATCACCGATCCGTTCTACGCCGAGATGGTCAGTCGCATCGAATTTCGCTGCCGCGACGAAGGCTACTGGCCGATCGTCATCTCCTCGCACGGTTTGCCGAAGCTGGAGGCGGAGTCGGTCAGGACGCTGCTGTCGCTGAAGGTCGCCGGCGCGATCATCGCCCCGCTCGGCCTGGCTTCCGACCGCAGCGTTTTCGACAAGCTCGGGCAAGACATTCCGATCGTCTATTTCGACACCTATATCGAGGGCGATACGCCGTTCGTCGGCAACGACAACCGGCAGAGCGTGTCGACCATCGTCGATTATCTCTGCCGGTCGGGTGAGCCCCCGGCCTATCTCGACATTCCGCATGTCAACCACAACTCCGGCGAACGCCAGGAAAGCTACATCGTCGCGATGGAAACTGCCGGGTTCAAGCCGGTCGTCATCGAGGCGGCGCGCGATTACACCTGGGACTTCGAACGCGTCGGCTACGAGCAGATGGAAAGAATGCTGGAGGCCGGCACCTTGCCCGGCCGCACCATCCTGTGCGCCAATGACCGTCTCGCCTTTGGCGTGATGGCGGCCGCGTACTCGCGTGGCCTGAAGATCGGTCGCAAGCCCGACTGCGATCTGCGCGTTGCCGCGCATGACGATCATCCACTGAGCCGCTACACTTGTCCGGCGCTGACCACCATGGCGCAGGATTTCACCGCCATGGCCGGCCGTAGTGTCGAGATCCTGCTGGCCTTGCTGGATGAGGCCGATCCGCCGAAGCAAAGCCTGGCACGCACGGTCAAGCTCGGTGCCACCCTGGTGATGCGTCAGTCGGCCTAAGCGTCCGGCGTCAGCAAACCCTTCTCGAAGTGGCGCCAGGCAGCCACCGCCTCGGCTACCGCTTGCCGGGCGGCGGGGATATGGCGTCCCATCGAGACGAAGCCATGGGTCTGGCCCGGCCATTGCCGCAGAATCACGGGCACGCCCGCGGCTTGCAGGCGCGCCGCATAGGCCGTCCCTTCGTCGGCGAGGATGTCGCAGCCGGCAAGCGCCACGAAAGCCGGCGCGACACCGGCGAGATCAGGCGCCAGCAAGGGCGAGATGCGCCTGTCCAGCATGTCGTCGGGCGTTCGCACATAGTGGTCGCGGAACCATGCCATGGTGGTTGCGGTGAGCCCGAAGCCGTCGCCGAAACGCCGGTAGCTGTCAGACGTCTGCCGTGCGTCGGTGTTGGGATAGATCAGGATCTGCGCCGTAATGGGTGGCGCCAGCTCATGGCGGGAAAGCAGCGCCAGCACGGCGGCGAGATTGCCGCCGGCGCTGTCGCCGGCAACGCCTATGCGGGCCCGGTCGATGCCGAGAGCGGCGGCGTTCTGCGCCATGAAGCGCAGCGTTGCCAGGCCATCCTCCAATCCTGCGGGAAATCTGTGTTCCGGTGCCAGGCGATAATCGGGACAGGCAATGACGGCGCCGGCGAGATTGGCCAGCCATCGGCAAATCTCGTCGTGCGAATCGAGATTGCCGATGACCCAGCCGCCGCCATGCAGATAGAGCAGGGCCGGCGCCCCGCTTTGCGGCGCACCGATGCCGCGATGGACGCGGAGCGCAACAGGCCCGTTCGGCCCGTCGATCTGCTGTTCCAGGGTCGCAGCGACCGGCTCGCGCTCGCCCTGCAGCGTCGGGAACGAGGCATTGTAGGCGGCGCGCGCTGCCGCCACGCTGCCGGTCTCGAACGGTTCGCCGCCGGCTGCGCGGCTGATTTCGAGGACGCGCAGCGCATCCGGGTCGAGTGTCATCGTCATATCCTCAGGCCAGCAGGCTGCTCGCCTCTTCCTCGGTCAGCAGGGCCGGCTGGACGACATCGCCCGCGATGGCGACTGAGCCCTGTGTTTCGCCGGAACGCAGGATCGCCTCCATGATCTCAAGCACATGCAGCGCCAGATTGCCGGAAGCGCGCGGTGTGCTGCCGGTTTGAAGCGAACGCAGCAGATCGGCGACGCCGAGCATGCGGTAGTTGGCGCGGTCGGGCGCGGCATAGGGCCAGTTGCGGGCGCCATAGAGTTCGCCTTCGCTTGCGAAATCCTTCCACTCAGTGCCGCGTTCCGACAGCGATACGGTGCCGCCGAACGTGTCGGGGTCGGGCAGGCGCAGCGAGCCTTCCGTGCCGTGCAGCTCGATCGGGTGGTTGGAGTGGCGAAAGACATCCCACGAGGCGCCGAAGGTGACGGTCGCACCGGAGCGGAATTCGAGCAGCGACAAAACGTTGGTCGGCGTGCCGACCTTGAATGTGGTGTTCTTGAACGGCCCGTCGGCTGATATCAGCCGTTCTTCCTGGCCGCGTGTTGCCATCGCCATGACGCGCTCGACCGGACCGAGCAGATTGACCAGCATGGTCAGATAGTAGGGGCCCATGTCGAACACCGGACCGCCGCCGGGCTGGTAGTAGAATTGCGGGTTGGGATGCCAGTGCTCCATGCCGCGGCCCATCATGAAGGCGGTGCCGGTTACCGGACGGCCGATGGCGCCCTCGTCCATCAGCCGGCGTGCCCGGCGTCCGGCGGCACCAAGGAAGGTGTCGGGCGCCGAGCCGAGCAGCAGGCCGCGTGACTTCGCCTCGTTGACCAGGCGCTGTCCATCGGCGGCCGAGGTGGCAAGCGGCTTTTCGGTGAACACGTGCTTGCCGGCCGAAAGTGCGGCAAACGAAATGTCGAAATGCGCCGCCGGAATGGTCAGGTTGAGGACGAGATCGATCTCGGGGTCGGCCAGCAGCGCATCGACGCCGAGTGCCTGGATGCCGTATTCTTTCGCCCGCACAGCCGCCATCTCGGCCGAGATATCGGCGCAGGCACGCAATTCGATCCCGCCGAAGAGCGCGGTATTGCGCAGATAGGTCATCGAGATATTGCCGCATCCGATGACGCCGATCCCGAATTTCGTCTTTGATTTTCCGTGCATTCTAGATCGTACCTCCCAATGCGGTGATGGGTCTGCTGGATCCGCCCAGCCGGCAACGGATCGCCTTCGACGGGGCTATACAACATTTTAAATATTGACGCGCGTAAAATTTTTATACAACATGCGAAAACGCTGGCGCGATATTTCGGGAGGCTGCCGGCCCTAGGAGGAGAAAATGACAGACATGAAAAAACGGCCGACCGCCGATGCGAATCCCGTGGGGTATGAGCGCGTTGGATATTTCCGTCACGGCCAGGGACGGCGACGGGGTCAGGCATAGATCACCTTGGCCCCGGTCCTATCAAGCTGGCTGCGTATCGGGCCGGACAGGCCATCGTCGGTGATCACAACATCGACGCTCGACAGCGAAAAGGCCTTGGAGGTCCCGCTGACGCCCCATTTGCTCGAATCCGCAAGGAGGACAACGCGCCGGGCCATGCGCACGAGGTTTCGCTTCGTTCGCGCCATGTCTTCGTTCACGTCGACCACATCCAGTGACGAGTCAATCGCATGCGCTCCAACAAGGACCTGATGCGCTACCAAGCCGCCGAGAGCGGTGTCGGCATCGGTAATCAGCGTGCTCACCGTGTCTGGATAGACCCGGCCACCGATCATGTGAACGTCGAGCCCGGGCCGATGCATCAGATGCTGCACGATATTCATCGCCGTGGCCGCGACCACGACATTGCTGAGCGGCGGTAACAGCATGGCAACCTGCATCAATGTCGAGCCGCCGTCGAAGATGACCGATTGGTTGTCCTCGAACAGTTCTATCGCTGCCCGGGCGATGCGTTTCTTTGCATCGAGGTTCGTTTGCATCCGCCGGGCGAACGCGGCCGTGGTCGAATCCGTGGTCCGGGTCACTGCGCCTCCACGGGTCTTGGTCAGCAGTCCCTTGCGGTCCAGTATCTCGAGGTCGGAGCGCACCGTGACTTCCGACACGCCAAAATCGTCTGACAGGTCCTTGATGCGAACCTGTCCGCTGCGTTGCACTTCACCCAGGATCGATTGGCGTCTCTGCTCTGACAACATTGCCCTGTCCTTGCCTCCATGCGCCAAGCGATCGCCCTGGCCTCGGTTCACTCTACCAAAAATACGCGAATTCGAAAGCTTTCGAAAGATTGCATTTGTCCTTTCTTTCGCAAACACTGGGTCCAGGATTTTGAAATCAATCGATTGGAGAGTTTTGGACTCATGAGCCTCGGAACCAAGGTGCGCCTGGCGCGCCTCTTCTCACATCCATCGGGGAATCTTTTTGGCGGCGCGGTCGACCACTTTGTCGGCTATGGCGACGTGCGCAAAGGAGGTCTTGCCGATCTGCCGGGCGCGCTTGCACGCGTCATGGTAGGCAAACCCGACTACGTCAGCATCCAGCCTGGCACCGCGCGCCATCTGTGGCCGCAATATGCGGGCAAGGCTTCCCTGGTGATCCAGGCCGGCTGCTTCACCCCAGACGATCGCATCAGTGAACTGATCGCAACGCCCGAGGATGCGGTGCGCGCTGGCGCCGACGCGTTGGCCGTGGCCATTCCGGTGCGCGGCGCAACCGAGGGCAAATACATACGCTGGCTGACCGATTCGGTGAATGCGGCGGCCCGTTACGGCATGCCGGTGGTGGCGCATATCTACCCTCGCGATTTCACCGACGGGGCAAAAATCGTCTTCACCCCCGCCGAGATCGCCTATGCGGCACGTATCGGCTACGAGTCCGGCGTCGACGTGATCAAGATCGGTTACACGGGCGATTTCGAATCGTTTCGAGAGACCGTCCGGACCTGCCCGGTGCCGGTTGTGATCGCCGGTGGTCCGAAGACCGACACGCTGCTCGGCGCCCTTCAGCAGACGGCGGACGCCATCCGTGCCGGCGCGCGCGGTGCCGTGGTGGGCCGCAATCTCTGGGGGCATGGCGATCCGGAAAAGTCAGCGATTGCCTTTCGGGGCGTCATCCACGACGGCCTTTCGGCGCAAGACGCCTTGGCGAAGGCGGGTGCCTGAACGATGCCCACCGTCCCTTCGATCCTCGGCTTCGGAGCTATTGCGATCGACGACATCGTCTATGTCGATCAGCCGTTGTCGGCGGGCAAGGGGAAGGTTCTGCAAAGTGCCCGAGCTTTCGGGGGAAATGTCGCGACGGCACTTGCCGCCGTCGCGCGGCTCGGCGGAACCGCCGGCTTCGTCGGATGGCTGGGCAGTGCCGCCGACGACGCCGTGTTGTGCGATCTCGTTGCGAGCGGCGTTGAAACCGCGTTCGCGCCGCGCCACCCGCACGCGCGTCCGGTGCGCTCGCGGATCACCGTCGGTTCGGATGGCGAGCGGTTCATCGCGTATGACGACGAAGCGATGCTGGGCACCGCGCCGGACTTTCCGGACGAGGTCCTCAGCCGCGCGACCGTCCTGATCGTCGATAGTTACGGGATCGGGTCGCTGGATGTCGTGGCTCGGGCTCGCGATCTCGGCCTTGCGATCCTCGGCGATGTCGAATGGAGCCGCGGCCCAGCCACCGAGAGACTGATCGGGCTCTGCGACCATCTTATTCTTCCGCTCGGCTTTGCGCGGACGGCCACGGGCCGCCGGTCACCGGCCGAGATACTCGATGCATTGTGGTTGCCGTCGCGGTCCGCCGTGGTTCTGACGGATGGTGGCAGGGGCGTCTTCTATCGCGGACGCGACGAGACAGGGCTCTGGCACCTGCCTCCGCACCGGGTTGCCGTCGTCGACTCGACCGGCGCCGGTGACTGCTTTCATGGCGCCTATGCCCTTGCATTGGCGCGCGGGGCCGACACCGCAGGCCGGGTCGCATTCGCGGCCGCGGCGGCGGCCCTTTCAATAACGGGGCGGGGCGGGCGCGAGGCGCTTCCGACCAACGACCAGGTCATGGAACTTCTGGCATCGACGAACGCGCCGTCGGCAGTCGAACTGAAATATGCGCGGCTCGATACCGGAACTTAGTCCGAACTATCCGAGGAACATTTCGCAGGTGAACATAAGCCGAGGACAATCATAAAATCAGTGGCTTAGACTTGTGGAGGGAGGAATATGGCAGAAGTCGTTCTTGAGAATATCTGCAAGACATACGGGAACAATTTTCACGCAATCGACCAATTGAACCTGTCGGTCGAAGATGGCGAGTTTTTGATTCTCGTCGGGCCGTCCGGCTGTGGCAAATCCACCGCGTTGCGGATGATCGCGGGATTGGAGGACGTCACCAGCGGCAGCCTTCGGATCGGCGGAGTCGACGTTGTCGACATGCCGCCCAAGGACCGCGACATCGCGATGGTCTTCCAGAGCTACGCCCTCTACCCGCATATGACGGTGTTCGAAAACATCGGCTTTTCGATGCGGCTGGCGGGCAAGCCGAAGGCCGAGCGCAAAAAGCGCGTGGACGAGATCGCCAAGACCCTTCAGCTGACGTCCTTGCTGGACAGCAAACCCGCCAACCTTTCCGGCGGACAGCGTCAAAGGGTTGCCATGGGCCGCGCCATGGTGCGCGAGCCGGCAGCCTTTCTCATGGACGAACCCCTTTCCAATCTGGACGCGAAACTGCGCGTTCAAATGCGCGCCGAAATTACCAGTCTGCAAAAGCAGCTCGGCGTAACGACCATATATGTGACCCACGACCAAACCGAAGCCATGACGATGGGCGACCGGGTCGCGGTGTTGAAAGGCGGCGTGCTGCAGCAGGTCGACACACCCAAGAGGCTCTATGAATCGCCGGTGAACGCCTTCGTTGCCGGCTTCATCGGGTCTCCTTCAATGAACCTTTTCGAGGCGACCCTGACGGGCGACGAACTGATGTCCGGCGCCTTAGCCATCCGGCTGCAGGATGCAGCCTTCGTGCGCAGGCCGGACTTGAGGTCGTATGCGGGGCGCAAGGTCGTGTTCGGGATACGACCGGAGGATCTCTATGACAGCAGCCTCGAATCCGGCCGTAAGTATCAGACGATACCGGCAAAGGTGACCTCGATCGAAGAACTCGGATCCGAACATATCGTACATCTCAACATCGACGCGGTCCGGGTGGACTCCGGCGATCCTGACGCGGTGCAGGATTTCGGCTTGGCGTCGAATGCGGTGGCGAAATTCGAACCGGTCAGCACAGTCTGCTCCGGCTCGGAAATCAGGTTGGCCCTGGATGACGCTAAGCTCCATTTCTTCGATCCCGAGACGCATCTGGCGATCTGAATATTCGCGACAAGACCCGCGGGCGAGGGCGAGGCGCCTGCATAAGGAGACTTCTGAATAACCAGACGATCGGCCGCATTGTGCGGTCGAATATAAAGAAGGAGGAGAAAATGACGTTTCGTATAAAACCAGCGATGCTGAAAATAGCCGCGGCCGCATGGTTGCTTGGCGCAACCGGCGCCATGGCGGATACGGCGCTGGAATTCACCCAATGGTGGGAGCCCGAATTGCCGGCTGGCTCGCTCAGGGCAATCATGGATGACTTCGAGGCCGCAAACCCCGGAATCAAGGTGACGCTGGTCAGCGGCCCCTACGCGACCACGCGAGACCAGATCTCGGTTGGGGCTGCAACCGGAACGCTCAGCGACGTCGTCGGTCTCGACGGTGCCTGGGTGAACAATCTGAATGCGCAGAACGCACTCGCCGACATGAATCCGATGATGGATGCGAGCGGTTTCGACAAGAGCCAGGTCGCGGACATCATCAAGGTGGACGGCAAGGCGGTGATGTTTCCCGTGGCTTCCTTCGTCTATCCGGTCTTCGTGAATTTGGACCTCGCCGCCCAGGCAGGCGTGACCAAGCTGCCGTCGACCCGTGCGGAGTTTCTCGAAGCCGCCAAGAAGATGACGCACGCCGACAAGAACCAGTATGGCTGGGTGCTGCCCCTGTCGCTGCAAACGCCATCCGGCGTCCAGAACGACATGATGTCATGGGTTTGGGCTTCGGGTCAGTCGATGATGGCGAACGGCAAGCCAGGCCTTGAGGGCAAACCGGTGGTGGATATGCTCACCTTCGTCAAATCACTCAACGACGCCGGCACCATCTCGCCCGGCATCGCCACCAAGACCGAGCAGGAAAAGGTCGAGGAGTTCGTCAACGACCGCGTCGGGATGATGATCGACTCGCTCGCGCATGTGAACCTCATCCGCAAGCGCAATCCCAAGCTGAACTTCGACCTCATCCCGGTCCCAGTCGTGGAAAACTATACCGGCAAGCGCGGCCTTCCCTATGCCTCCTGGGGCATCGGCATCTCTGCTGCCTCGAAACATCAGGAAGAGGCCTGGAAACTCGTCCAATATCTGATGAGTGAAAAGGTGAACGCCAAGCTCGTGTCGCTTGCAAACGCCTTCCCGGGCAACGTCAACGCCAAGCCCGATTTCGTGACCTCGGACAAGGCTTTCGGCAAGGCTTTTGAAATCTTCAAGACCGGTTATCTCGCCAATGAGTTCACGGGCCTGCCGGTGGCTGAAGACCTGATGACCCAGTTCGACGTGCAAGCCCAGAAGATGCTCGCCGGCGAGCAGTCTCCGGAACAAGCCGCGGCCACCGCTCAGAAGGGCTGGATGGCGAAATTCTGATCGGCCTGTTCCCGGTTGCTATCTTCGACCGGGTGGCGTGACTGGGGGCAGGCCACCCGGCAACAACGGATCGGCAATTTGAGATGGACCTGTTCGAAGCTTACCTTCTCTTGAAGGCGTATCCCAAGGTTGGCACATGACCCGGCAAAAGCGCTCCCACCACAAGCTGAAACGAGCGGTCGCACCCTACCTCTATCTGTCGCCCTCGCTGCTCACAATCGGGCTTCTGATGCTGCTGCCGATGGTGACGGTGATTGCCTACTCGTTCCAGAACAGCGCGGTGCTGCGTCGCGACCCATCCTTTGCCGGACTGAAACACTACCAGGCGATCTTCGACGATCCCGTATTCTGGGCTTCGCTGTGGCACACGCTCTACTTCACATGCATGAGCGTCATTTTCCACATGACCATCGGCATGATCTTCGCGCTCATGCTGAACAGCGACCGCATCAATCCGACGCTGCGCAATATTCTGCGCGTGCTCTACATACTGCCCTGGCTATTCACCGCAGTGATTATCGCCGTGATCTGGCGCCTCCTGCTTGAGCCGAACGGTGTCGTGAATAGCATTCTCATGCAAATCGGCGTCATCGGTTCCAAGGTCGAATGGTTTTCCTCGCCTGAGACCGCGCTGCACGCCGTCACCTTTGCCAATATCTGGGCGGGCTATCCGCTCTTCATGGTCAGCCTGCTCGCGGGTTTGCAGGGCATTCCCAAGGATTTCTACGAGGCCGCCGATATCGACGGGGCGAAAGCCTACCAGAAGCTGATCTTCATCACCATCCCGATGCTCATGCCGATCATCATCAGCATCTCGCTGCTCGACTTCATCTGGACCATGCAGGTCTTCCCGTTAATCTGGATAACGACGGGCGGTGGCCCGATCTACTCGACCGAGGTTCTCAGCACCTACACGTACAAGCTGGCGTTTTCGAGCTACAACCTGTCGCAGGCTTCGGCGAGCGCTGTGGTCATCTTGTTGATCTCTCTCGGCCTGACGCTGTTCTATATTCGCTATCAAAAGGCTCGGTAGTCACCATGAGGAAAAGGCATACGCCGAAAGACAGGCTGATCACCGTCGCGCTCCATGTAGCGCTTGCAGCGGGGCTCTTTTTCGCGGCATTCCCGATCTACTGGATGCTGAGCAGTTCGTTCAAATCGAATACCGAAATCTTTGCCCTACCACCAACCATCCTGCCAAAGGCCTTCACGCTGGAAGCGTATGCAGCCATCCTTGGCGATCCGGTAAAGCTGCGCTTCTTCTTCAACAGCTATTTCGTGGCGGGAGCGGTGACCGTGCTGACGGTGCTGATCGCCTTGCTGGCGGCCTACGGTTTCAGCCGCTTCAACTTCCGCGGCAAGGGCAGCCTGAACACACTCATCATCAGCACGCAGACGATTCCGCCGATCACACTTTTGATCCCCTTCTTCGGGCTTGTCGTCTCATACGGTATCTTCGATACCTACATCGCACTGATCCTGACTTACCTGGTGTTTACACTGCCGTACGCGATCCTGCTGATGACGGGATATCTGAACACCTTGCCCCGCGATCTCGATGAAGCCGTGGCTGTCGATGGCGGCACCAGTTGGACAGCGCTTTGGCGGGTGATCGTCCCGATTTCACTGCCTGGTATCGTGGCGACGTCGGTCTACACCTTCCTGTTGTGCTGGAACGAATTTCTCTTTGCGCTGACGCTGACGAAGTCGACGTCAATGCGCACCGTCCCGATCGGCATCCAGCTGTTGATGGGGCAGCACGCCTTCGAATGGAACCAGATGATGGCGATGAGCGTGCTCGGCTCGCTGCCGCTCTTGCTGATCTACCTCGTTGCCCAGAGGTACTTCCTCGCCGGCATGACCGCGGGCTCGGTCAAGTAGGATGTCCATCCCAACCGAAGGAGCAGGGCCCCGCGTATCGCAATCGATGATTGGGCCCTGTCTGCTGGCAGGCATGGCTGCGGCCGCGGCCGTCGTCACCGTTCCGCCGATCGTGCTCGTGCCGCTCTTTCCGCGCCACATCATCGAACGGCTGACGCAGGGCGCATCAAGGAATAGGCGGTATCAAGGAATGAATGGATGAACGTGAAAGACCTCAAAGTCGGCTGCCAGACCTTCACCTGGGAAATGCTTGGCAAGGGCTGGAGCGGCGGCCCCGACGATCTGTTGAAGGCGATCGCCGATGGCGGCTATGCCGGCATCGAGATCACCGACACCATGATCGGCCGCTATGCCGACAAGCCGTCGCAATTCGCGGCCGCGCTCAAATCCTCCGGCCTGACACTGGTTTCCTTCGCCTTCGGCTCGAACAGCGGTTTCACGCTCAAGGATCAGATCGGCGCCGACCTCGAAGCCGCCAAACGCTGGATCGACTTCGCCGCTGCGTTCCCCGGCGCCCTGATCTCGATGGGCTCGGCGACTGTGGTGTCTGAAGGGCCGCGCGACGACAAGTTCGGTATCGCAGCCGAGGTCTACAACCGCGCCGCCGAGATCGGCCGCAAGGCCGGGGTCGATGTCGCGGTGCATCCGAGTTCGCACCACAACACGCTGCTGTTCGACCGCGCCGACTACGACACGATCTTTGCCTTGCTCGACCCCGATCTGGTCGGCTGGGTGCCGGATACCGGCCATATCCTGCGCGGCCACAAGGACATGTCCGATACGCTGCGCACCTACCGCGACCGCATCCGCTACATCCACCTCAAGGACGTCGACGCCAATGGCACCTGGGCGATGCTGGGCAAGGGCGTCTGCGACACGCCTGAAGTCATCGAGATCGCCAACACCGCGCCACGCTTCAACGGCTGGCTGGTGCTGGAGGAGGAATCCGAAACGGCCGCCGCCGATCCCGCCGGCGCGGTGAAGACCAACCGCCAGACAATGCGCTCCTACGGCGCCTGAAGAACGAGACGATGATCAAGAAACAGGACAGACGCCTCAGGGTCGGCGTGCTCGGCTGCGGGCCCATCGCGCAGTTCGCGCATCTGGAATCCTGCGTCAAGGCCGGCAATGCCGACCTTTACGCCATCTGCGATGCGGCGCCCGATCTGCTCGCGCGCATGGGCGCCACCTACGAGCCGCGGAGGGTCTATGCCGACTATGACGCGATGCTCGCCGATCCGGAGTTGGAGGCGGTGATCGTCGCCACCTCGGACGCCTATCACGTGCCGATGTCGATCAAGGCGCTCGACGCCGGCAAGCATGTTCTGTGCGAAAAGCCGATCGGTACCTCGGTCGAGGAAGGCGAGGCGCTGGCCGAGGCGGTCAGGCGCTCGGGCAAGGTCCTGCAGGTCGGGCACATGAAGCGCTTTGATCCGGCGCTGGAGGCCGCGCGCGATTTTGTCCGCGACGAGATCGGCGAGGTGCTGGCGCTGAAAGCCTGGTACTGCGATTCCACCCATCGCTACACCAACACCGATGCCGTGCAACCGCTGCCCGTCACCAGCAAGCTGGCGAAGAAGCCGGCGGGCAATCCCAAGGCCGATCTGCGGCAGTATTTCATGCTGGCGCACGGCTCGCATCTGGTCGACACGGCGCGCTTCCTGTGCGGCGACATCGTCGCCGTGCGCGCCCGCCTCAACGAACGCTTTGGTGCCTATTGCTGGTTCGTCGAGACCGAGTTCGCCAGCGGCGCGCTTGGCCATCTCGACCTCACCGTCGCCGTCCGCATGGACTGGCACGAAGGCTTTCAGCTCTATGGCGAGAACGGCTCCGTCATCGCCAGGACATTCAACCCCTGGTACTTCCGCGCCAGCGAGGTGGAGATATTTCACGAGAAGACTGCCACCGCCCACAAGCCGCTCGGCGCCGATGGCCATTTCTTCCGCCGCCAGCTGGAAGGTCTTGCTCAAACCGTGCTGGAGGGCGCGCCGATGCGTGGCGCCAATGTCGAGGACGGCATCGCCTCGATCCGCGCCATGGTGGCCATCGCCCGCTCGGTGGTATCAGGCGAGCGGATCGAACTCGCCTCGGTTTCGGGAGCGGTGTGATGCGTCTCGGCATCTTCGCCAAGACCTTTCCCGGTGCCGAGCCGGCTGCGGTGCTCGCAGCCGTTCGGCAGGCGGGATACGAGACGACGCAGTTCAATCTCGCCTGCGCCGGCCTGCCGTCGATGCCGGATGCGATGCCGGCGGATACCATTGCAGCCATCCGCGCCGCCGCGCAATCGAGCGGTGTTTCACTCGCCGCACTTTCGGGCACCTACAACATGGCGCATCCCGACAAGGGCGTCCGCGACGATGGTCTCAGGCGCTTGACCGTCGTCATCGAGGCTGCTGCTGCCCTGGACATCCCGCTGGTCACGCTCTGCACCGGCTCGCGCAACACCGCCGATCAATGGGCGTATCATCCCGACAATGGCCAGCCGGCCGCCTGGTCCGACATGGCCGCCGAGATGGCGAAGGCGCTGGCGTTGGCCGAAGCGGCCGGTGTCGATCTCGGCATCGAGCCCGAACAGGCCAACATCGTCACCTCGGCCAAGGACGCGACCAGGCTGATCGCCGAGATGGGATCGAAGCATCTGAAGATCGTGCTTGATCCGGCAAACCTGTTCGAACATGCGACGCCCAACGAGGCGCGTGCCATTGTCGCCTCAGCGATCGATGAGGCCGCCGGCCATATCGCCATGGCGCATGCCAAGGACCGCCATGGTGACGGCCGCTTTGCGACCGCCGGGCAAGGCATTGTCGATTTTCCGGATTTCGTCGCGCGGCTGAAAGCGCCGGGCTTCGGTGGATCGCTCGTCACCCACGGCCTGTCCGCCGACGAAGCCCCCGGCGTCGCCGCCTTCCTGCGAGGGCTCCTCTGATGGACGCCGTGCCGGCGATCCTGCTTCGCGACGATGCCGCACTTCGTGTTTTCGACACGGGGCTGGGCAGGCTTCCCGTCGTCTTCCAGCATGGCCTCGGTGGCGATGCAGCGCAGGCGGCGCAGAATTTTCCCGACGGCCCGCCATACCACCGGCTGACCGTCGAATGCCGCGCGCAGGGCGGCTCTGGCGCCGGTACGACACGGCCCTTTTCGATCGCGATGTTCGCCGATGACGTGCTGGCCGCTGCCGATGCGGCTGGCATCGACCATTTCGTCGCCGGCGGCGTCTCGATGGGGGCGGCGATCGCCTTGCAGCTTGCCGCCCGGCACCCGGACCGCGTCCTGGGCTTGGTGCTTGTGCGCCCGGCCTGGGCTTTCGAAGCGGCGCCGCAAAACATACGCGCTTACGTGGAAGTGGCGGAACTCATCCGCAACCGCCCGCTGGATGAAGCGCGCGAAGCCTTCGCGGCCTCGGCGACAGCGGCCCGCTTTCGCACTGAAGCGCCGGACAATCTCGCTTCCTTGCTTGGCTTCTTCGCGCGCGAAAACGCGGCTGTCTTCGCCGAGGTGATGCAAGCCATCGCAGAGGACGGGCCCGGCGTCACGCGGGCAGCGGCCGCTGGCCTCGCAATCCCGACGCTCGTGATTGGCAGCGGCATCGATCTCGTCCATCCGCTGGCGACCGCCCGCAGCCTTGCCAAAACCATCCCCAATGCCGCCTTCGCAGAGGTGACGCCGAAGGCCACCGACAAGGATCGCCATTTCGCCGAAATCCGCGCTGCTATCGCGGGCTTTCTCGATGCTCGTTTCAACAACCAGGACCAATCATGATCTCGAAACCTCTTTCCGGCCCTGCCGCCATCGCCGCGCTGCCGCGCGATCGCATGATCGCCGAATTCTCGCTGTGGTCCGCTGATCTCGCCAATTTCGAGAGCGATCTCAGGCGTATCGAGCCCTATGTCGATCTTCATCACATCGATGTGGCGGATGGGCATTTCGCCCCGTCCTTCCTGTTCTTTCCCGATCTCGTCGCCCGCATCGCCAGGCTGACGGCCAAGCCCGTCCATGTCCATCTGATGGTCGACGAAGCAATCGTCGAGGCGCAGACGCGCCAGTTCATCGAGGCCGGCGCCGATGTGATCAGCGTCCATGCCGAGAATGGCGAGGCGGGGTTGCGCGCCGTCCGGCTGGCACGCGAACTTGGCGCCGAAGCGGGCGTCGTGCTCAGGCTGGAGACGCCGGTCGAGACGGTGACGCCTTTCGTCTCCGAGGTCGCTTTCGTCACGCTTCTCGGGACGGCAATCGGCGTTAAGGGGCAGAGCCTGTCGGACAAGGCCTGCGACAGGCTGGGCTACGCCCGCGCCATCCTCAAGCAGGCCGGCCGCGAGGCAGACGTGGTTCTGGCGGCTGATGGCGGCATCCGCCACGAGACCGTGCCATTGCTGCGTGCCGCCGGCGCCGAAACCGTGGTTCTCGGTTCGCTCGCCTTTGGCGACAAGGACCTCGCCGGTCGCATCGGCTGGCTCCACGGCTTGAAGGTCGCGGCATGACGATACAAGCTGCCCTTGCGATCGATCTCGGTGGGACGGAGCTTCGCGCCGCCCTGGTCGACCGCGAAGGCAATATCCTGGCATTCGCGGCGGTGCCGACGCAGGCACAGGCTGGTCCCGATGTGGTGATCGGCCAGATTGAGGCGCTGGCGGCAACCGTCCATGCCGAGGCGCCGACGCTCGCCATTGTGGGTGTGGGCGTTGGCGCGCCGGGGCCGCTTGATCCGCTGGCCGGCATTGCCGTCGGCCCGCCGACACTGGCCGGCTGGCTGGACGTGCCGCTTGCCGATATTCTCGAACGGCGGCTTGGCCTGCCGGTGCGGTTGGAAAATGACGCCAACGCGGCTGCACTCGGCGAATGGCGCTTCGGCGCCGGTCACGGCGCTCGCTCGCTGGTCTTCGTCACGGTTTCCACGGGCATTGGCGGCGGTGTCGTCGTCGACGGGCGCATCTTGCATGGCCGCCGTGGCCTTGCCGCCGAGATCGGCCATATGACCATCACCAATGAAGGCGAACGCTGCGTGTGCGGCGTCGTCGGCTGTTTCGAGGCCATCGCTTCGGGAACCGCCCTCGGTCGCCGCGCCACCGCCGCCACGGCTGCCGGCGACGGCTCGACTTTGCGGCGCCTCTCGGGGGACGCGGAGGTGACCGGCCGCCATGTCGTCGAAGCGGCACGGCTGCGGGACGGTCTTGCCTCGGCCTTGCTGGACGAGGAAGCCCGCTGGCTGGGCGTCGGCTTCACCAACCTCTTGCATCTCTATTCGCCCGATGTGCTGGTCGTCGGCGGTGGCATTGCCAATGGGCTCGACCTGATGCTGCCGACCATCGAGGCGACCATCAGGCAGCGGGCCATGCGCGCCTATCGCGACGTGCCGGTCGTTCAGGCCCAGCTCGGTCGCCATGCCGGGCTGGTTGGCGCTGCCAGCCTCGTCCTGTTCGATGATGTGGGCACCTTGGCGGCTCGCATGCCTGTCGGCCCGAGCATCTGTCCGGACCAGAGGAGGGACTTCAATGGCTGAGCTCAAGCTGCGCGGTGCGCGCAAGTCCTATGGCGGCGTGGAGGTGATCAAGGGCGTCGACCTTGATGTCCGCAACCGCGAATAGGCGTCTTCGTCGGCCCGTCGGCCGCGGAAAGTCGACGCTGAACGACAACGGCCGGAGGCAGCATGCCTCCGGCTGTTGTTGGTATGAGACCGGACGGATTATTACTCGGCGGGAACGACATCCGCCGGCAGGTTGTCATCCGCGGTGCCCGCCAGCGCTCTCGCCAGCTTGGCCTCGTCGAGTTCGCCTTCCCAGCGCGCCACCACCAGCGTGGCGACGGCATTGCCGACGAAGTTGGTCAGCGCCCGGCACTCCGACATGAAACGGTCGACGCCAAGGATCAGCGCCATGCCGGCGACCGGCACCGCCGGAACCACCGAAAGCGTGGCGGCGAGGGTGATGAAGCCTGCCCCAGTGATGCCGGCGGCACCCTTGGACGAGAGCATCGCAACCAGCAGCAGCAGGATCTGGTCGCCCATCGACAGGTGGATGTTGGTTGCCTGCGCGATGAATAGCGCAGCCAGCGTCATGTAGATGTTGGTGCCGTCGAGGTTGAAGGAATAGCCGGTCGGAATGACCAGACCGACCACCGAGCGCTTGGCGCCGGCCTTCTCCATCTTCTCCATCAGCGAGGGCAGGGCTGCCTCCGACGATGAGGTGCCCAGCACCAGCAACAACTCTTCCTTGATGTAGCGGATCAGCGACAGGATGGAGAACCCGTTGTAGCGGCAGACCGCACCCAGCACGACAAACACGAACAGAAACGACGTCACGTAGAAAGTGCCGACCAGCATGGCGAGGTTGATGACCGCGCCGATGCCGTATTTACCGATGGTGAAGGCCATGGCGCCAAAAGCGCCGATAGGGGCTGCCTTCATCAGCACGCTGACCAGCTTGAAGATCGGCGTCGTCAGCGCCTGCAGGAAATTGAGGACGGGCGTGCCCTTGTCGCCGACCAGCGCCAGCGCAATGCCGAACAGCACCGAGAAGAACAGCACCTGCAGGATGTCGCCGTCGGCAAAGGCACCGACGATCGTCGTCGGGATGATGTTCATCAGGAAGCCGGTGACCGACTGGTCGTGCGCCTTTGCGGCGTAGGTGTTGACCGTCGAGACGTCGAGCGTCGCCGGGTCGATGTTGAAGCCGGCGCCCGGCTGCACGACATTGGCGACGACGAGGCCGATGATCAGCGCCAGCGTCGAGAAGGTGAGGAAATAGAGCATCGCCTTGCCGGCGACACGCCCGACCTTTTGCAGGTCGCTCATGCCGGCAATGCCCGTCGTCACGGTCAGGAAGATGACCGGGGCGATGATCATCTTGACCAGCTTGATAAAGGCGTCGCCGAGCGGCTTCATGCTTTCGCCGACCGACGGATAGAAATGGCCGAGCAGGATGCCGACGGTGATCGCGACGAGCACCTGCACGTAGAGTTGGGCATAGAAAGGCTTGCGCCGCGCGGAAGCCGCGCCTGAATGATCTGCGATGTGCATCGAACTCTCCCTGGCCGGATAGGGCGGAAATGCATCGCCCTGCGTGACTTCTCCCATCGCGGCGCTCCGGTCGCACGCCGCTGCAAGGACTTTTGCAAGCGTCGTGCCAGTTCGCAGAAAGGCCGGAATCCCGGCATTTCCGCCTTTGTGCGAGATCATGCGGGCGCCGCCTGTGCGGATTTCCGCACAGGCATCGTTTGCCTGGGCGGATTTTCGCATTACACTGGCCGAAAGGCCGCGAACAAAAAGGGAGAGGGCAGACGCCGCAAGCAGGCACCGATAGCGAACCCCAAGGGTTTGCCGGCCGTGAATTGCTGCGCGAGGCGGTGGCCCGGCTGCGCGATGGCCGCTGGCTTGTCGTGGTCATCGCCCTTGCCTTCCTGGCCGGAGCGATCGCCATTGCCGGGCGCATCGCCGCCAGCCAGGCGGCCGACAATTTACGCGACACAGCACTTGCCGCCCTGCCACTGGCGGCGGGAACGCTGACCGGCGAAATCGAAAAGCAGCGCCTGGTTCCACTGGTGCTGGCCCGCGACGATGCGGTGCGCGGCGCTCTGCGCCGAGCCGGAAAAATGCAAGAAAAGGCCCTCAACGACAAGCTCAAGTCGATCGCCGGCGATGCCTCGGCGTCGGCCATCTATGTCATCGATACGGCAGGCATCGCCATATCAGCGAGCAATGCCGGCGAACCGGCGAGCTTTGTCGGCATCGACTACAATTTTCGTCACTATTTCCAGGAGGCCATGGCGAAGGGAGCCGCCAGCCAATATGGCCTCGGCACGATCAGCGGCAAGCCAGGCCTCTACCTGGCCAGCCGGGTCGACGATGGCGGCAAGCCGCTTGGCGTTGCGGTGTTGAAGGTCGAGCTCGACGGCGTCGAAGCCAATTGGCGCTCCAGCGGGTTCCTTGTTTTCGTCACCGACGAACGCGGCGTGGTGCTTGCCACCAGCCAGCCCGACTGGCGGTTTCAAGCGTTGGCACCGCTCTCCCCCGCTGACGCGGCCGCTGCCCACGAGCAGCTTCAGCTGGCCGATGCCGGGTTCGAACCGCTGCCGTTGCGGCGCGGTTCTGGTGACGGTCTGGCGACAATCGACAGCTCGGGAAAGTCTCGCCAGTTTGTCGAAGTGGTGCAGGACCTGCCGGGTGCTGTCCCCGGCTGGCGTCTCTGGCTGCTGACGCCCGCCGATGCTGCTCTTTCCGCCGCCGCCAACACCGCGCGCCTGACCACGCTGCTCGGGCTGCTGCTGATGGGCTTGCTAACCTTTGTGCTCACCCGGCGCCGGCGCGCCCGCCGGCTTCGGCAGGAAGCACTGGCGCGCATGAATGCCGAACTGGAGAGCCGGGTCAGCACGCGAACGGCCGAGTTGACGCGCTCCAACACCGCACTTGCCGGCGAAATCGCCGAGCGTGAGAACGCCGAGGCCAAGGTCCGCCGGCTGCGTGACGACCTCGCCCAGGCCAACCGGCTGTCGATACTAGGACAGATCGCGGCCGGCGTGGCGCATGAGATCAACCAGCCGGTCGCCGCGATCCGCACCTATGCCGAGAATGCCGGGCGCTTTCTCGACGGCGGCAAGACTGAGCCGGCGAGTGGCAATCTGACATCGATCGTTTCGATGACCGAACGCATCGGCGCGATCACCAATACGCTGCGCACCTTTGCCCGCCGGCCGGGTGTCGCTGCTTCGCCCTTGCCGGTGCGCGAAGCGATCGACGGCGCGCTGTCGCTGCTGTCCGGCCGCATCCGCGATTCCGGCGTGACCATCGTCAAGCCGCGCGGCAACGCCTCGCCGGTGGTCATGGCCAGCCGCATCCGGTTGGAGCAGATCCTGGTCAATCTGCTGCAGAATGCGCTGGACGCCATGAAGGACCAACCTGATCCCCGCATCGAGATCGAACTCGCCGAGCGCGATGACAGGGTGCTGATTTCGGTTCGCGACAACGGTCCTGGTCTCGGTCCGGAGGCAGCCGGCAATCTGTTCATGCCGTTCCAGACCACCAAGGAGAAGGGGCTCGGCCTCGGGCTGGTGATCTCGCAGGAGATCGCCCAGGAATTGGGCGGCACGCTGCGGCTCGATCCCGGCGGCGCCAGTGGCGCCTCCTTCACCATCGACTTGAGGCGGATAGAATGATTGAGGAATCAGGGCTGGTCGCGCTCGTCGATGACGATGCGGACCTGCTGCACGCCACCAAGCAATTGCTCGAGCTTGCCGGCTTCACCGTGGCCGCGCTCGACGCCGCCGAGGCAGCCCTTGGTGTCGTCGACCGGAATTTCGAGGGCGTGGTCGTCAGCGACATCCGCATGCCGGGCATGAATGGTCTGCAGCTGTTCGATCGCATCAAGGCGATCGACCCTGATATACCGGTGATCCTGGTCACCGGGCATGGCGATGTCGATCTTGCTGTGGCCGCGCTCAAGGACGGCGTCTACGATTTCATCCCGAAACCCTATGCCGGCGATCGCCTTGTCGAGGCGCTGAAACGAGCATCGGAGAAGCGGCGGCTGGTGATGGAGAACCGGCGGCTGCGTGAGGCCGCGGCGCAAGCTGCAGACGGCCTGCCGCTGATCGGCGAGGCGCCCGCCATCCGGCGCCTGCGCGAAACCTTGCGCCAGATCGCCGATATGGATGTCGATGTGTTGGTCGAAGGGGAGACAGGAACCGGCAAGGAAGTGGTGGCGGACCTCCTGCACAGATGGGGGCGGCGTCGGGCAAAACCCTTCGTGGCGCTGAATTGCGGCGCCCTGCCGGAGACCGTCATAGAAAGCGAACTGTTCGGCCACGAGGCGGGTGCGTTCACCGGCGCGCAGCGGCGACGCATCGGCCGCATCCAGCACTCCAGCGGCGGCACGCTGTTCCTCGACGAGATCGAATCCATGCCGCCGGCCCTCCAGGTCAAGCTGCTGAGGGTGCTCGAAACGCGCAGCGTGACCCCGCTTGGCTCGAACGAGACCCGCCGCGTCGACCTCAGGGTTGTCGCAGCGACCAAGGTGGATCTCGGCCGGCCAGACCAGCGCGGCGATTTTCGCGAGGATCTTTATTTTCGCCTCAACGTGGTGACGCTACGCATCCCGCCACTGCGCGAGCGACGCGGTGACATCCCGATGCTGTTCGGGCACTTCCTCGGCAAGGCCTCGGAACGGTTCGGCCGGCCCATCGCCAAGGTGAACGCCGCGGCCAGCGGCCATCTCCAGGCGCATGCCTGGCCGGGCAATGTGCGTGAGCTTGCCCATTTTGCCGATCGCGTCGCGCTCGGTCTCGGCCCGGACAATGAGACGGAGGCGGTTCCCGCGCATCTGCCGGAGCCTGCTGCCACGCTGCCCGAACGGGTCGGCCACTACGAGGCGCAACTCATCCGCGATGCGCTACGCGATCATGGTGGCGATGTGCGCAGCGCCATCGACGCGCTCGGCGTGCCACGCAAGACGTTCTACGACAAGCTCAAGCGCTACGGCATTGCCGCATCCGAATTTCGCAACGGCGGCGATCAGGATGCGCACCCAGTTCGGGGATCGATATGAAGACGACACTTGAGACGACGGCAAATCCCTTGCCGGAAGACCTCACCTTTCTCGCCGAACGCCTAGCGGCGTTCAACGACGGCGATGTCGGCGTTTCCGAGAGAAAAGCCCTGGCGGTGTTCGTGCGCGACGAGGCTGGCGCGGTCGTCGCCGGCATTTCGGGTTACACCGCCTGGGGCTGGCTTTACGTGCAATGGCTGTGGGTCGATGAAAGGCTGCGCGGCCAGCACATGGCCGGCAGGATGTTGGACGCCGCCGAACAGGAAGCGATGGCGCGCGGCTGTCAAAATGCCTGGATCGATACGTTCAATCCGAATGCAGCCAAGGTCTATCAGCGCCAGGGCTATCAGCCCTTCGGCTCGCTGGCCGATTTCCCGGTCGGCCGCAGCCGTATTTTTCTTCAGAAGAAACTATCGCCGGCTTGATCAGCCGGCCAGCCGCCCGCCGCGCATCGGCTGCGGTGCGCCGGTGGTGCTTGGAAAACTGATCGGCAGGCCGCGCAGCACGCGAACCGCGAGGAAGGCAAAGCACTCAGCCTCCACGGCATCGCCGCTCCAGCCGAGGGTTTCGGCCTGTATCACCTCGACGCCGGCGCGGCTGGCTAGCATCGCCATCATCGTCGGGTTGTGACGGCCGCCACCGCTGACCACGAGCTTTTTCGGCCGGTGCGGCAAAAGGTCGAGCGCCTTGCCGACGGCGGCAGCGGTGAAGGCGGTGAGCAGCGCCGCACCATCCTCGGCGCCCAGGCCGTCCGCCATCGCGGCGCCGAAGTCGAAACGGTCCAGCGATTTGGGGTAGGCTTTGGTCAGATAGGGGTGCTGCAGCAGCTTGGCGAGACGGGCCTCGTCCACCGTTCCCGCCCGGCCAAGCACGCCGTCGCGGTCCATTTCGCCGAGCCCCTTCGACTTGATGAAATCGTTGAGCGGCGCGTTGGCCGGTCCGGTGTCGAAGGCAATGACATTGTCGGCGCCGTCCCACCAGGTGATGTTGGCGACGCCACCGAGATTGAGCACCGCCACCTCGCCACTGGCGCCGGCGCTGCGCATCAGCGCGGTGTGATAGGCAGCGGCCAAGGGCGCGCCTTGCCCGCCGGCGCGCATATCGGCCGAGCGGAAATCATAGGCAACCTTGGTGCCCAACAGGGTGTGCATCAGCTCGCCATCGCCGAGCTGCCTTGTCTGGCCCAGCCGGCCGATTTGCGGCGCACGATGCAGCACGGTCTGGCCGTGAAAGCCGACGACGCCGATATCGGCCATCGTCATTCCGTAGCCTTCGACCAATTCCTTGACCGCCGCCGACTGGGCGCGCGTCAGGACTTCCTCCGCGGTGCGAAAAATCGCCGGCTCCGGCCCGACAAAATTCCAGGCTCTTGCCTCCTTCAGCGTCTCTTCCAGCAGGGAGCGGATCGACGGGGGATAGGGCATCAGCCGATAGGTGCCGAAATCCTCGATCCGTTCGCCATCGGTCTTGATCAGGGCGACATCGATGTTGCCGTCCAGCACGGTGCCGGTCATCAGGCCGACGGCCCAGATTGGTTTCATTATTGAGCTCCATTGAAGAGATCGCCGACCGCTTGGCGAAGCGCGACGATTCCGCTGTCGAAATGACGTGTCGGATGGATCCGGTTGGTGAGCAAGGTCCAGGCCTTGCCTCCGTCGAAGTCGATCCACAATCCCGTGCCGGTAAAGCCGGTGTGGCCGATGGTTCCCGGGCTGCACAAGGCCCCGCCGGACCAGCCCGCATAGGGGCGCTCCCAGCCATGGGTTCGGGTGGCGGACAAGGGCGCGCGCATCAACGCGATCGAACGCTCCGAGGCGCCAGTGCCGCCCAGCAGCCCTTGCGCGAAATCCAGCACCGAAGCGGCTGTTCCGAACAGGCCGGCATGCCCGGCGCCTTGCAACGCCGAGCAATTGTCGTCGTGCACCTCGCCGGAGAGCACGCGATGACGCCAGGTGCAGTCCTCGGTCGCGGCGGCGACATCGGGCTCCGTTGACCAGGCAAAGCCCGGGCCGGGCTCCATGTCGCGGATCGTTTTGCCCGACAGCCGCTCCAGCGCGAAGCCGAGCAAGATAAAGTTGATGTCGGAATAAACGGGATCGCGGGCCCGCCATTCGCGCTGCAGGATGAAGGCGCGCAGCAGCTCGGGGTCGCGCCCGTAAGTGTAGATAGGTTCGACGGCCGGAAACGGCGTCTGGTGGCCGAGACACTGCCGAAACGTCACCTTCCGCTCCCAGGCCTCTGCATTATACTGGCGAAGATCGGATAGGACGGAGATCAACGGCGCATCGAGATCGATGACGCCATCCTCCGCCAGCTTCAGGATGCGCGGCGTGGTGAAGATGACCTTGGTTAGCGATGCCAGGTCGAACCAGGTGTTGTCCTGCATGGGGCGGGGCTTTGGCACGAGCTGCGCGGAGCCGATCGATCGGATGATGCGTTCGCCATTTCTATCGACAATGCCGAGCACGCCGCCGGGAATACGGCCGGCCGTCACTGCAGCTGCCAATGGTTGGAAGGCACGATCGAAGAGTTGGGGGAGGTCGCTCAAGGTTGGCCTCCATCGGAGAGGTAGCGATCCTTCACACCCCCCTCTGTCCTGCCGGACATCTCCCCCGCAAGGGGGGAGATTGGCAGCGTCGATGTTCCGACAACCCTCCAACGTTGGAGATTGGCGAAAGCCGAGGCGACATCCAATCTCCCCCCTTGCGGGGGAGATGCCCGGCAGGGCAGAGGGGGGTGCTGTCCCGCCGACCTCGTGTATTCCAGGGTGCCACCCATCACGCTTCCATCCTCGCCATATGATCCCCGCCAAACTGCTCCCACCTCGCCGGCGCCGGCTCAAACCCTTGCGGGCGCACCAGCGAGGGGACCTGGCGCGTGTCGATCTCGAAATGCTCGTGGCGGCGGTCGATGGTCGGCACGGCGGCAATGAGTTTTTTGGTATAGGAATGCTTCGGCTTCGACAGCACCGAGGTCGCGTCGCCGATCTCGACGATCTGGCCGGCATAGATGACGGCGATGCGGTGAGCGATCCGCTCGACGACCGCCATGTCATGCGAGATGAACAGGTAGGCCAGGCCAAACTCGCGCTGCAGGTCGACCAGCAGTTCCAGCACCTTGGCCTGCACCGAGACGTCGAGGGCGGACACCGCCTCATCGAGAACGACGACGGAAGGGTTGAGCATCAGCGCGCGGGCGATGCACAGCCTTTGCCGCTGGCCGCCCGAGAATTCGTGGGGATAGCGCTCCAGGCTGTTTTTCGGCAGGCCGACGCGTTCCAGCAGGCTCGCCATCCTGGCCCGCGTTCCGGCATTCACCCGGCCGCCGGTGGCGATCACCGGTTCGGCCAGAATGCTCTCGATGCTGAGCCTGGGGTTGAGCGAGGCGTAGGGGTTCTGGAACACCATCTGCACGGGCAGGGCGCTTTGCTGCGCGGAAGCCTTTCGAGCGCCGACCGAGAAGCTGCCGCGCGTCGACCGCACCAGCCCCAGCACGGCGCGCGCGGTGGTCGATTTGCCTGAACCGCTCTCGCCGACGATGGCCAGCGTCTCGCCTGGCATCAGATCGAAATCGACGCCATCGACGGCATGCACGGCGCCCGTGGCGCGGCTGAAGAAACTGCTCTTGAGAGGAAACCGCACCACGAGGCCGTCGACCTTCAAGGCCGGCTCATGGCTCGCGCCCTTGTCGCGCCGTCCGTCCGAACGCGTTGTGCTGCCGTTGGTGAAATGCGGCACATCCCGCAGCAGATGCTGCGTGTAGGGGTGCTGCGCATTATCGAGGATCTGGTTCAGCTCGCCTTGCTCGACGGCCTGCCCGTTCTGCATCACCATCACCTTGTCGGCGATGCCGGCCACCAGGCCGATGTCGTGGGTGATGAAGATCATCGACATGCCGGTTTCCCGCTTCAGCTCGGCAAGCAGCGCCATGATCTGCGCCTGCACCGTCACGTCGAGCGCCGTCGTCGGCTCGTCGGCGATCAGCAGGCGCGGATTGCAGGCCAGCGCGATGGCGATCATCACTCTTTGCAGCATGCCGCCCGACAGCTGGTTGGGCGTGTATTTCAGCCGCCGCGCGGCATCGGGAATGCGCACGCGGTCGAGCGCATCCTTGGCCGCTGCCGTGGCTTGTCTTCCGGTCAGGCCACGGTGCAGCCGAAACGATTCCTCGATCTGCGTGCCTATGGTCAGCACCGGATTGAGCGAGGTCATCGGCTCCTGGAAGATCATGCCGATCTCGGCGCCGCGAATGCCGGTCAGCTGCGGCTCGGTCGCGGTCATCAGGTCGAAGAGGCTGCCGTCGGCGCGTTTCAGTTTCATCGCGCCGCCGGTGATGCGGCCGCCACCGAAATCGATGAGCCGGTTGATCGACAGCGCGGTGACGGATTTGCCCGAACCGCTTTCGCCGACAATGGCCAGCGTCTCGCCGTCGGCCAGATCGAAGCTGACGCCGCGCACCACCTCATTGGCTTGCGGATTGCGGCCGAAGCCGACGCGCAGGTCCGACACGGACAGCAGCGGGATCATGCCGGCGCCCTCCGCATCTTCGGGTCGAGAATATCGCGCAAGGCGTCGCCAAGCAGGTTGAAGCCTAGGATGCTGATCATGATCGCCAGGCCCGGGAAGATCATCAGCCAGGGCGCCGTCTCCATCAGATTGCGGCTGTCGCTCAGCATCAGGCCGAGCGATGCCGCCGGCGGCTGCGTGCCGAGCCCGAGGAAGCTCAGACCTGCTTCGGTCAAAAGGGACCAGGCCAATGCCAGTGTCACCTGTACCGTCAACGGTGCCACCAGATTGAGTAGCAGATGGCGCGTCACGATATAGCTTGAACTGCTGCCGAAGGTGCGTGCGGCATCGACGAATTCACGCGCCTTGAGCGACAAAGCAGGGCCGCGTACGACCCGGGTGAAGATCGGCGTGTAAACGATGCCGATGGCAACGATGCTGGTCCATGTGCCGGGTCCGGCAACGGTGACGATGAGCAGCGCCAAAAGGATGGCCGGGAACGCGAGCAGCACATCCATGACCCGCATCACGACACCGTCCCAGCGGCGTCCGAGCCAGGCTGCGGCCAGCCCCAGAACCGTGCCGGCAAGGGTCGCGAAGGCGACCGAAAAGAAGGCAACCGTGAACGACTGACCGATGCCGGCCATCAGCCGGCTGGCCACGTCGCGGCCGAACAGGTCGGTGCCCATCCAGTAGGCGCCATTGGGCGCATGCAGCCGGTCGACCCGATATTGCGTGATGGGGTTGTGCGGCGTCAGCCCCAGCATGCCGAGGATGGCGACCGTGAGATAGACGCCGACGATGACGCCGCCGATGCGGCCGCTGCCGTGGCCGAAGATGGCGCGCAGGATGCGCATCAGGACTCTCCCAGCCGGATGCGCGGATCGAGCGCGACATAGGCGAGATCGACCAGGAGATTGACGATCATGAAGTTGAAGGCGATGAACAACACGCTGCCCTGCACCAGCGCATAGTCGCGCTGCTGGATCGCATCGAGTACCATGCGGCCGAGGCCGGGCAGGGCGTAGATCTGCTCAACGATGACGGCACCGCCCAGCAGATAGCCGAATTCGATGCCGCTCAGCGTCACGACCGGGATCAGCGCGTTGGGCAGAGCGTGCCGCCAGATGACGCTGCGCGCCGAGGCGCCCTTGCTGCGCGCGGTGCGCACATAGTCGTCGCTCAATACGTCGAGCATGGCCGAACGCGATATGCGGGTGACCGACGCGGCGAAGGCAAAGCCGAGCGTGATGGCGGGCAGGATCAGCTGGCTGAGATTGCGCAGGGGATCCTGCCAGAGCGGTGCGAATTCGCCCATCGCCGGCAGCACGCCGAAGCCGGCCGACAGCGTGTAGATGATCAGCAGGCCAAGCACGAAACTCGGCGTCGACTGGCCGATCATGGCAACGATGCGCACACCCAGATCGGACAGTTTCTCATTGTGCGTGGCGGCGAAGATCCCGGCCGGCATGCCGACGGCGAGCGCGATGATCATCGAGACCACAGCCAGTTCGAGCGTCAGCGGAAAGCGCTCGAGGATGACGTCCAGCACGGGCCTGCCATAGGTGACCGAGATGCCCAGATTGCCGTGCAGGATACCGCCGATCCAACGCCAGTATTGGACGAACCATGGCTGGTCGATGCCGAAATATGCGGCGAGCGAGTCACGTTGCGCCGGCGTCAGCAGACCGGCCTCGGTGCCCAGCATGGCCGTGATCGAATCGCCCGGCACCATCCGGATCGCCACGAAGACCAGGATGGACACGCCAAGCAGGACGAGAGGAAACGTCGCCAGTCGTCGCATCAGATAGTTCACGCGAAGAGTACCTCTCGTCCAATGCCGGCGGCTACTGCTGAATGGTAACCTTGCTCAGGCTGAACAGCGTACCGGTCGGCGTCGGCACGAACCCGGCGATGTTCTTCTGCTGGGCCGTATAGCTGTACGAGGTGTAGAGCCAGATCCACGGCGACATTTCCGCGAGGTGCTTCTCGAACGCGGCGAAGATCGCCTTGCGCGCCGCCGGGTCGGTCTCGGCGCGGCCCTGCTGCATCTGGCTGTCCAGCGTATCGTCGATGTAGTTCGCCACCTTCTGCAGATTGCCCGCCTTGGTCCAGTAGCGGTTGTACATGGTGTAGGGGTCGGCGCGGCCGCCGTTGAGCGCGATCGCCATGTCGAAATCGCCCTTCAGCCAGGCGTCGACATAGACGTTGAGTTCCATCATCTTGATGTCGAGCTTGACGCCGATTTCGGCGAGTTGCGATTGAATGACCTGCGCCTCCGCCGCTGCCGTCGGCGGTTCGCCGGTGGCGCCGATCACCGTCGCCGAAAAGCCGTCGGCATAGCCTGCCTCTTGCATCAGCTTCTTGGCTTTTTCGACGTCGCGCTTGTAGCAGAACAATTGGCTCGGGTCGGTCGCCAGAGCAGGAATGGTCAGCGGTCCGGTCACCTTGCCTTCGCCGAGCGATGCGGTGTCCAGCACCTCCTGCCGGTCGATGGCGCAAGAGATGGCCTGGCGTACCTTGAGCTCGGTCATCGGCTTGCGTGACGGATTGAGCTGCAGCACGTGATAGGCCAGCACCGGCACGCGGTTCAGCTGCAGGCTGGGTTCCCTGGGCACCAGCGTGGCGACGAGCGGGTCGTTGAGCAGCGCGAAATCGATCTGCTTGGTGCGCATGGCGGCCAGGATCGCAGCCTCGTCCGGCAGCACGCTGATCTCGATGCCGTCGACGCCGGTCGCACCGCCGGCCCAATCCTTGTTGGCGCTCAGGACTTCCTTGGCATTGGGATCCCATTTGTCGAGCTTGAAGGGTCCGGAGCCTAAAGCCTTGGTACCGATCGAGTCGGCCTTGATCTCGCTGGCCGGAACGATGGCCGCGTTGACGTCGCTCATCGCCGTCAGGATCGGCGCATCAGGCTGCGACAGATGAAACACGACGGTGGCGGGATCGGGCGTGTCGATGCTGGCGATCGACAGGAAGTTGGCGCGGGCCGCGGCACCGGTCTTCTCGTCGAGGATACGCTCGAACGATGCCTTGACGTCGGCCGAGGTCACGGCACTGCCGTCCTGGAATTTCGCCTTGGGGTCGAGCTTGAAGGTCAGCTCCTTGCCGTCCTTGGAGAATTCCCAGGAGGTGGCGACGGCGGGGATAATCCGCAGGCTGGCATCGACCCGCACCAGCGGCTCATAGATCAGCTCCAAGAGCCGCAGCGATGAAAAGGCCGTCTGCTTGTGCGGGTCAAGCCCGGTTGCGTCTTGCGACCAGGCCATGTGCAGCGTTGCCGCGTGGCTCGAAATCGTCGCAATGCCGAGCATCGCGGCCAGCGTGATACCTGAAAGCAGTGTTCTTGTGAGATGCCTTGCCATTTTCGTCTCCCTTTGTGGTTTGACTCGATGCCTTGCAGTTTCTGCCGACCGCTTCCAAGACACACATGCTTTGGACCATCGGCCCAGTCTATGCGGCTCATGCCGTCATGTCGCTGATTGCCTTTCGCAGGAAACCGCCGGCCTTGCCGAGAGTCGCGCGCGCCTCCTCGACACCCGTGCCGGTGATCGTCACCAGGATCGCCAGCTTCACATCGTTGCCGGTCTGGCCGAGCGCCTGTTTTGCCTGTCGCGCCGTACAGCCGGTCGTCTGCATGACGATCCTGATCGCCCTCGCGACCAGCTTCTTGTTGGACGGGTTAAGGTCGACCATAAGGTTCTGGTAGCTCTTGCCGATGCGGATCATCGAGGCGGTGGTCAGCATGTTGAGCACCAGCTTCTGCGCGGTTCCAGACTTCAGCCGGGTCGAGCCGGTGAGCACTTCCGGGCCGACGACCGGCGAGATGGCGATGTCGGCGATGCCGGCAATGGTCGAGGCCGGATTGCAGGACAGGGCAACCGTCGTTGCGCCCACCTGCCTGGCATAGTTCAGCCCGCCGATGACATAGGGCGTACGGCCGCTGACCGCGATGCCGACCACCACGTCGTCGGCGGTGAGCTTGATGTCCTGCAATGCCTTGGCGCCCATTTTCGGATCGTCCTCGGCGCCTTCCGTCGACCGCACCAGGGCGTCGGGACCGCCGGCGATCAGGCCAACCACCATGCCTTCGGGCACGCCGAACGTGGGCGGACACTCCGATGCATCGAGAACACCAAGCCGGCCGCTGGTGCCGGCACCCATATAGATCAGCCGCGCGCCTTTCTGGAAGGCAAGCACGATGCGGTCCACCGCGGCAGCGATTTCAGGCAGGACCTTTTCGACGGCCGCAGGGACGGCCTTGTCCTCGTCGTTGATCTTGCGCAGGACGTCGATGGTGGGCAGCAGGTCGATATCCATGGTCCGAGGGTTCCGGCCTTCGGAAACCAGCCGGTCCAGCTCGGACATCAACCTCTGTTCGGTCATCCCAATGCTTTCAAAACCATGTGGCACAGCCAAAATCGCGAGGCTTGCCGACCGGCACCGGCACACACCACCAAGGATATGTCGTCGCTACCCTGTTTTCTCTGTTAACTTTTTAGAATTGGATATTCATGTCGTCAACGGAAATTTGGAATATTTTATTCCTGCGCTGGCAAGGGGCGCTACTGTCCGTCGAGGGACCTTTTGGCAAGGATGATCGCGCCCGATACGGCATCGCCGTCAGCGGGCTTCAGGCGGCGCCGGACGTCGGGGGAGAGCCAGGGTTCGAGGGGGCTGGCGAGGCCGCCCAGCAAGGTCACGCGCGGCGCGCCTTTTTCGAACAGCACCCGCACCAGCGTATCGATCTGCTCGGCCGCACTTTGCACGATGCGCCGTCCGATGGAGTCGCCCTGGTCGGCATGGCGCATCACCATCGGCGCGAGCGCCGCATAGTCGGTGGCGCTGGCACGGTCCATCCAGGCGACGGCTTCCATCGGGTCACCCTCGAAACGCTGCATCACCTCCGCCAGAAGTGCTGTCCGCTCATGCCGACCGTCGTGGGCGCGCAAGGCCAGCTGCACGGCTTTCAGCCCGAGATCGGCGCCGCTGCCCTCGTCGGAGATCGGAAAGCCGTAGCCGCCGACGCGCAGGTCGCGTCCGTCGACGAAGCCGAGGCCGATCGAGCCGGTTCCGGCAATGACGATGGCGCCGTCCTGGCCCGAATGCGCGCCCAGGCAGGCGCCGACGCCATCGCTGACGAAATCGATGCTGGCGAAGGGATGCGCGATCGCCCGCAACGTCTCCAGCGCACCTTTGCGGCCGATGCCGGCAAGGCCGATGCCTGCGTGGATACGGGCGATCTCCGTTACCTCGAAGCCTGCTTCCTCGATCGCCGTGCCAAACGCTTTCGCGATGGAGGCCCAGGCCGCATCGATGCCGAGCCGCGTCGTTGCTGGTCCTGACAGGCCTTGTCCCAACACTGTCCCTTCGGAGTCCTCGATGCGGGCGCGACAGCCGGTGCCGCCGCCGTCGACGCCGAGAAAATAGCGCGCTGGGCTCATGCGCTCAGCCGCTCGATGTCGGCGCCGCACAGGCGCAGCTTATGGTCCAGTTGCTCATAGCCGCGGTCGAGGTGGTAGACCCGGTTGATGATGGTTTCGCCTTCGCAGACAAGCGCCGCCAGCACCAGCGACACCGAAGCGCGCAGGTCGGTGGCCATCACCTGCGCGCCATGCAGTTTCTCGCCGCCGCGCACCGGCGCCGTGGTGCCTTGCTGCTTGATGTTGGCGCCGAGCCGCATCAGTTCGGGCACATGCATGAAGCGGTTCTCGAAGATGGTTTCACGCAGCAGCGATGCGCCCTCGGCGCAACACATCAGCGCCATGAACTGCGCCTGGAGATCGGTCGGAAACCCCGGATAGGGTTCGGTGGTGAGATCGACAGCCTTGAGTGGCCTATCGCGCGAGACGATAAGCCCTCGGTCGCCGGGCCAGACGCTGACGCCCGTGGCTTCCAACAGTTGCACCACCGAGGCCATGTGCTCGAGCCGGGCGTGGGTCAGCTCTAGCTGGCCGCCGGTGATCGCTGCAGCAATCGCATAGGTGCCGGCCTCGATTCGGTCTGGGATGATGTCGTGCCTGGCGGCATGCCAACTCGTGTCGCCGGCAATCAGGATGCGGTGCGTACCGGCGCCCTCGATGCTGGCACCCATGACGTTGAGGCAAGCGGCGAGATCAGCCACTTCGGGTTCGCGGGCTGCGTTGAGGATTTCGGTTTCGCCCTTGGCCGTGGTCGCCGCCATCATGGCGGTTTCCGTCGCTCCGACCGAAGGCGAACTCAAGACGATGCGCGTGCCGGTCAGCCCGTTCGGCGCCGATGCGACGATCGAACCGTTCTCGATGGCAATCCCAGCGCCCAGTGCGGCGAGTGCGGCGACATGCATGTCGACCGGCCGCGCGCCGATGGCGCAGCCGCCCGGCAGCGAAACCCGGGCATGACCGAAACGGGCCAGCAGCGGGGCCAGCACCAGCACCGTCGCCCGCATCTTTCGCACCGTGTCGTAGGACGTCTCCTTGGATACGGCGGCACTGGTGTCGATCATTGCTGCATGCGCTGACCGCGTTACTTCGGCGCCATGAAGCCGCACCACGCCGAGCATGTTTTCGACATCGGTCACATCAGGCAGGTTGGTCAGTTCGAGCGGGTAGGGGCTGAGCAGCGCGGCTGCTATCTGCGGCAAAGCAGCGTTCTTGGCGCCGGATATGGTGACCGCGCCTTCCAGTCTTTGTCCGCCGACGATCCGCAATCTGTCCATGGGCTGAAACCTTGTGCGACGAAAGCCGGCCACACGCTCGCTCTGGAGATGCTGCTCCGAATCCCGGATGTTGGCCCGATCCGGTCGAGAATTAATTCTACGTTCTTGGCTGTCAATCGGAATTGGAATATTTTATTCCTTTTGCCGTCACCCGAAAGCGCGAGGGAATCCGTGTCAGTTCTGAACAGGATCAATGCGAAGCTCGACGGCATGGCTCCTGGCGATCGTGAGATCGGCCAGTACATCGTCGACAATCCCAACCAGATGCTGCGCCTGTCGACGGCGGCTCTTGCCGCCGAGATCGGACGCAGCCAGTCGAGCGTCGTCAAGTTCAGCCAGAAGCTCGGCTATGCCAGCTATCAGGAACTCAAGCTCGCGGTCAGCGAAGCCAAGGCGCAGGAATGGCAGGTGCCGGCGGGCATGATCCACGGGTCGATCGAGGTCGGCGACAGCTACCAGGTCATTTTGAAGAAGCTGATCGGCAGCAAGCTCCTGTCGATGCAGCGCACGGTCGCCGCCAACAGCGAGCGCATCATCTCCAGGACGCTGGAATTGCTGGATGGCGCGCGCCGCATCCATCTGGTCGGCGTCGGCGCTTCCTCGCTCGTGGCGCGCGATTTCTCCTACAAGCTGATGAAGCTTGGCCGCAATGTCCTGCATGACAGCGACAGCCACATCCAGATGGCCAATGTCTCGACGCTCGGGCCCGGCGATGTGCTGTTCGCACTCTCCTATTCCGGCGCCAGCATCGAAACCTTGCGCATCGCCGAGCTTGCGTACAAGCGCGGCACGACGGTGATCGCCGTCACCGGCCTGCACGACAATCCGCTCAGCCGCGTCGCCGACATCCGCCTCTACACCATCGCCGACGAGGAGCGGGCGCGCTCGTCCTCGATCACCGCGCGCGACGCGCAGCTGGCGCTGACCGATTTGCTGTTCATCCTGCTGGTGCAGAGGCAACCAGACGCCAACGAGTATGTCCACAACAGCGAAGCGGCGGTTTCGGTGCTGAAGGCCGAGCGGTCTTCGTAACGCCACAGGCGATACTGGACCGCGCAACGCCGGTCCCGCGGCCGTCTGGCTCAACGACTGCAGCAATTCCATCTCTTGCCTGTCACCCGCGAAGGCGCGACCCTGCCCAATCAGGCGCTTCCGCCGAAATCCGCAAGGAGAGAAAAATCATGACATCCGATGTGGCCGTCATCGCAGGCGCCGGCGCTGGTCTGAGCGCCTCGCTTGCGCGCCTTCTCACCCGCGAAGGCTTTCGCGTGGTTCTGGCCGCCCGCAACGTTGAGAAGCTGAGCGCTCTGGTCGACGAGATCGGTGCGCTTGCCGTCGACACGGATGTCGCCGACGCTGCGTCCGTCGCCAAGCTGTTCGATGCCGCCGACAAGGCCGGCCCGCTGGCGCTTGTGGTGTTTAATGCCAGCGCGCGCACGCGCGGCCCGATCGCCGAACTCGATGCCGAAGCGGTCAAACAGGCATTGCTGGTCAGCGCCTATGGCGGCTTCCTGGTCGGCCAGCAGGCGGCGCGCCGGTTGCTGGTCCGGGGATCCGGATCGATCCTGTTCACCGGCGCCACCGCCAGTGTGAAGGGATTTTCCGGCTCGGCCGGCTTTGCCATGCCGAAGTTCGGCCTGCGCGGCCTGGCGCAGTCCATGGCCCGCGAACTCGCCCCGAAGAACATCCACGTCGCCCACTTCATCATCGACGGGGCGATCGAGCCGCCCGATCAGCCCGGTGACCCGGACCGGCCGGACCGCCGCTTGTCGCCGGACGCTGTCGCCGAGGCCTATCTCGCGATCCATCGCCAGCATCGTAGCGCCTGGAGTTCGGAGCTCGAGTTGCGGCCTTGGGTCGAGACTTTCTGACAATCCAGATGATCGCCCAGGGCGACCGTGTCGTGCAAGCCCTTGGACCTAAACGCTTTCGAGATAGGTCTCGATTTCGAAATCGCTGACATTGAGCGCGAACGTGTTCAACTCCTGCCGTTTGCAGGCAACGAATGAGTCGCGCAGGATCGCCGGAAAGATCTCCGCCACATGCGTTCCGCTTTCAAAGGCGGCGATCGCGGACGCCCAGTCCGGCGGCAGCTTTGCCGGCGGAAGTTCTTGGCCATCGCTACCCGTCGGATCGCCAGGCGACAACTGTCTTTCAATGCCTATCAGTGCGGCGCCCAGTATGGCCGCAAGCACCAGATAGGGATTGGCGTCCGCGCCCGAAACGCGATGCTCGATGCGGCGTGCACCGCTCGGTCCGCCGGGAATGCGGATCGCGACCATGCGGTTCTCGTAACCCCAGGCGACGGCGGTTGGCGCATAGGATCGTGGGCGCAGCCTGCGGTACGAATTGAAGTGCGGTGCGAACACCAGCGTGCTCTCGGCCATCGCCGCAAGCAGGCCGCCGACCGCATGACGCATGATCTCCGAGCCCTGATCGGTGCCGTCGTCGAAGACGTTGCGTCCTTCGCCGTCGACCAGGCTGAAATGGACGTGAAAGCCGTTGCCGGCCCGGTCGCCATAGGGCTTGGCCATGAAACAGGCGGCAAAGCCGTGCTTGCGGGCAATGCCCTTCACCGTGCGCTTGAACAGCACCGCATCGTCGGCCGCCCGCAAGGCATCCGCGACATGGTTCAGATTGATCTCGAACTGACCGACACCGTTCTCGGCGATGGCCGTGTCGACGGGAATGCCTTGCGTCCGACAGGCCTCGTAGACGTCATGGATGAAGGATTCGAAGTCGTCGATCTCGTCGATCGACAGCGCCGCGTCGGAATCGAGACGGCGCCCGGTTACCGGTGAGACAGGCCCAACCGGCCGCTGCGATTGCGGATCGACGAGGTAGAATTCGAGTTCCGTTGCCGCGACCGGGGTTAGGCCCAAAGCCTTGTAGCGATCGAGGATGCGGGCCAGCGCCCGTCGCGGGTCGCCGAGATAGGGCGCGCCGGTTTCGTCGGCAAGCCAAAGCGGGATGAGCGCAGTCGGGTGCGCCGTCCAGGCCACCGGCAGAATGCCGCGCCCCGTCCATTGGCACAGTCCATCGGCATCGCCGGTCGAGAACACCAGGGTGTTGCCTTCGATATCCTCGCCCCAGATGTCGAGCCCGATCAGCGAATAAGGCATGCGCAGCTTGCCTTCCAGCGCCTTCCTTGCCTGCTCGACCGGAATGCGCTTGCCACGCATGATGCCGTTGAGGTCGCACACCGCCGCCCTCAGACTCTGGATGTCGGTTCTGCTTTCAAGCCAGTTCAAAACGTCCGCAATTGCATCGCTCAATTTATAACCTCTGGTTTTGAAGGTCCCGCAAGCCTGATCGGCTGCACTGTCCCTGGTAAAAATAGCTTGTGAGTTTTGGAAAACAGACCTGGCTGCCGCCAAGGGCTTTTCCTTATTTTTTCAATTCACTAGCTGGGATGTCGGGAGGCATTTCAAAACCATTTGCGCGATCTGCGATCGCAACATAGAGGCAAGAAGCCGGAAAGCCAAGGGCATCCAGGCTGTGATGTCGGCCCCCCAGCTCCTGGGCCGATGCCTGCTTCTTCGGCGAGAAAGTCTTGACGGTGGCGAACCGCATGCCTTGGCGATTGGCGGAAACGTCGGTCAATTCGTCATCCACGGGCGGAGCAAGGAGCGTAGCGACGCGGCGCAGACCCGAGGATCCATGCCGCGATGTCCGAGCGTTGCTGCGTTGCAGAATTCTGCTCCGTTGCATTCTTCGACCAAGGTCGCGGCATGGATCCCAGGGTCTCCGCGACGGAGCTTCGCTCCTGCTTCGCCCAGGGATGACGACGTTGGGGAGGCTTCAGCCAATCGCGAAGGTTTTGCGATAGTCCGCTGAAAGGAACGATGGGCGGCGCCTTTCGGGTGATCCATTCTAACCTCTAGCCTTCGGAAACCTGGCCTGCTGCAGGATGTGTGCGGCGCCTTCATCGATATCACGCACGATGGCCGTGCGAGCGCGCTCGCCATCCTGGGCCTCGATCGCCGCGACGACTTCCTCGTGATAGTCGATGTCGAGAATGGAGGCGAGGTCATCCTCGAACCCCATGGCAAGGTTCCTGAGAAACGGGCCGACCTGCATCCATACGGTCTCGATCAGGAAGATCATCTGTTCGTTGCCGCAATGGCGATAGATCGAGAATTTGAAGTCGTGGTTCTTGCGCAGATAATCGTCGATATCGCCCTTGCGGGCCGCCAAGGTCAGGTCGGTGCAATGGCGTCGGATCGTCCGCAGATTGTTGCCGTTGATGCGTTTCGTCGCCAGCTCGGTCGCCGAGCCTTCGAGGATCGTGCGCACGGCGGTCAACTGCGCAAACCGTTCGGCCGAAATGACCGGCACTTCGACGCTGCCGTTCGGCATCGGGCTGAGCGCCCGCAACGCCTGAAGTCGCATGAAGGCGCTGCGCACCGGCATGTCGCTGGTGCCGAGTTCCTTGGCGAGCTTGCGTGAGGTCAGCTTCTGGCCGGGCGCGAACCGGCCCGACATCAGCGCCCGCACGAGTTCCAGATAGACTTTCTCATGCAGGGGAACGGTGTCGACGGCGGTCAACCCGAATTGTGTCTTGTCGGCCATTGGCGGGGGCGCTACTTCATTCGTTCTGAAATCTACCCTGACGACAACAGCCGCGGATAATCCTGCCTGGCCGATCGCGGCGAGAACGCCAAGTCAGCGATTTATCGACGCATGATGGACGCTTCGATCGTTACGCGGCAAGCCAGCTCGTCACCCTGCCGGCCATTGCAGCCAGCAAACTTTTCCAGACACGGTCGCGGTTCTTCCGGCGGCTATCGCAACCGCATCGGATTCGGTATGGCGTATCGCGCCGGCTCTCGAAAGCCTCCACGATTCCGCTGTGCAAAACCGTCATCACAAATCTTGACCTTGCGCGCACTTGCACCTCTGGCCGCTCTCTGGCTTTTTGGGGTACCCATGCGAACGGACTGATTCGCGTTATGCCGCTCGATTGCAATGTTCCCAAGGCAGTCCGACGGTGGGTCGTGAAGCGCGCGCAATTGGCGAAGGAGAAACAGGCATGGCCGAGTTCAAGAAGCCCGAAATCTCCGAGATGAGACCCAAGATCACCGTCATCGGCATTGGCGGCGGCGGCGGCAATGCCGTCAACAACATGATCGCGGAGCAGCTTCAGGGCACGGAATTCATCGCCGCCAACACCGACGCCCAGGCGTTGACCATGTCGAAGGCAACGCGGCTGATCCAGCTTGGCTCTCGTGTCACCGAGGGATTGGGCGCCGGATCGCTTCCCGAGATCGGCCGGGCCGCAGCCGAGGAATCGCTCGACGAGATCATGGATCATCTGGCCGGCACGCATATGTGCTTCGTCACCGCCGGAATGGGCGGCGGCACCGGAACCGGTGCTGCTCCCATCATCGCCCAGGCGGCGCGCAAGGCCGGCATCCTGACGGTGGGTGTCGTTACCAAGCCGTTCACCTTCGAAGGCCGGCGCCGCATGCAGATGGCCGAAGAGGGCATCGAGCGGCTGCGCGAGAGCGCCGACACGGTCATCGTCATCCCGAATCAGAATCTGTTCAGGATCGCCGATGCCAAGACCACCTTCGCCGATGCGTTCGTCATCGCCGACCGGGTGCTCTATGCCGGCGTCAGCTGCATCACCGATCTCATCGTCAAGGAAGGCCTGATCAATCTCGACTTCGCCGATGTCAAATCGGTGATGCGCGACATGGGCCGCGCCATGATGGGCACCGGCGAGGCCTCCGGTGAGGGCCGGGCGATGAAGGCGGCAGAAGCCGCGATCGCCAACCCCCTGCTCGACGAAGTGTCGATGAAGGGCGCCAAGGGCGTGCTGGTCTCGATATCGGGCGGCAGGGACATGACCCTGTTCGAGGTCGACGAGGCCGCCACTCGTATCCGCGAAGAGGTTTACGAGGACGCCGACATCATCGTCGGCGCGATCTTCGACAAGAGCATGGAAGGCCGCTTCAGGGTCTCGGTGGTGGCGACAGGCCTCGACCGTGCGTCTGGAGCAGAGGATGGCGTTGCCGGCATCGCCCGGGACCATGCCGGCCAGCCGCCGGCGCGAACGCTTCAGTAGGATCCGCCGCTCGGAGTGCGGAGCGATAGTAGCACCGCACGGAGGCTTGGGCTCGCCGCATGGTGACCGCTGCCAAGCTTCATCTCGATTGCAACTTGACCGAAACTGCGCCGCAGGGTGGAAGGCAGGCTAGCCTCGGATCAATCCACGAGCTAGAAATTTAAAACGTTTGCAATTTTGCGAAAGACAATTACAAACGTTTCAAACTCGTTCGAGGGAGGAATGATGACGACCCGCGTCATCACGCTCAAGGAGCTTGCCGCAGGCCTTGACCTGTCGATCACGACGGTGTCGCGGGCGCTTGCCGGCCATGAACAGATCGCGCTGAAGACGCGTGAACGTGTCGCGCAAGCGGCGCGTCAGGCGGGCTACGTGCCCAACACCGCGGCGCGCACGCTTGTCTCCGGCCGCAGTGGTTTCGTCGGCCTCGTGCTCCCGATCCGCGGGCCGAACCTTGTCGATTCTTTCCTTGGCGAATTCGTCACCGGGCTCGGCGAAGGGCTGGTGTCGCACGGCGCCGACCTGATCCTGGCCACTGCGGCCTTCGGCCATTCGGAACTGTCGGTGCTGCGCCATGTTGTCGAATCCGGACGTGCCGATGGCGTTGTCGTCACGCGTATCGCCGAGGTCGACGAGCGCCTCGCCTATCTGCGCGAGCGTGGCTTTCCGTTCGTTGCCCATGGCCGGCTGCTCGATAGCGACTTCGGCTACAACTGGCTTGATACCGACGGCGCCCATGCCTTCGGCGAGGCTTTCGACATGCTCTACGATCTCGGCCACCGCCATTTCGGGCTGGTGACGATTTCCGAGCCGATGACTTTCCGGCATCTCAGGCAAGACGGCCTTGCCGCGGCCATCGCCCGTCGGGGCGACCCGTCGGTGCGGCTCGATGTGGTGACGGCACCGCGCTTCGATCAGGAAGTCCGCATCCAGGCCGTCAACCGCATGCTGCAAGGGCCTGACAGGCCGACGGCCATCGTCGGGCTGTTCGACGAACTGGCGCTGACCGTGATGGAGGAGGCCGCCCGCGCGGGCCTCAGCGTACCGCGCGACCTCTCCGTCATCGGTTTCGACAACATTGCCGCGTCGGCCTACGCGCCGCCGGGCCTGACCACGTTCGATGCCTCGATCCGCCAATGCGCGCGCGAGATTGCCGACATGCTGCTCACCGTGATCGCCGAGAAGCCTGCCGAACCGCTGACGCGGCTGATCCGGCCGACGCTGGTTGCGCGCGCAAGCCATGGACCCGCGCCGCAGACAAGAAGCTGACGCCGCAATGACGGCGCTTAATCCAGGGAGGAAGACCATGATGAAAGCCTTGAAGACACTGGCAGGTGCCGCGCTGGCATTGTCGCTTGCCTCAGGGGCCGTGCAGGCCCAGCAGGTTTTGTTCTGGTCGACACAGGCGCGCCCGGTCGAGGAAACCCAGAAGATGCGCGGCGAGGTGCTGAAAGGTTTTGACGGCCCGGTCGACTATCAGGTCGCCGAGGATGGCCCCTGGCTCACCCGCCTTCAGGCTGAACTGCAGGCCGGCACCGGCACCATCGGCCTGCTGGGTGGCCTGCACGGCGATTTCTCGACTGTCGGCGCGAACCTTGTCGATCTGTCCGCCGTCGATGTCGGCGGCGTCAAGCTCAACGAGGCCTACAAGAAGCTTGGCATGCTCGGCACCGGCGAGCAGAAATACCTGCCTTGGATGCAGGCCACTTATTTGATGGCGGCCAACAAGCAGGCCCTGCAATATCTGCCGGCAGGCGTCGATCTCAACACCATCACCTACGACCAGCTAATCGAATGGTCGAAGAACATCGCTGAGAAAACCGGCTCGCCGAAATTCGGCTTTCCCGCCGGTCCCAAGGGGCTCAAGCACCGCTTCTTCGAGGGTTTCCTCTATCCGTCGTACACCGGCTCGATGGTGACCAAATTCCGTTCGCCGGAAGCCGAGACGGCATGGAACAAGTTCAAAGAACTCTGGCAGTACACCAACCCGAACTCGACCAACTACGCCTTCATGCAGGAGCCGTTGCTTTCAGGTGAAGTCTGGGTGGCGTTCGACCATGTCGCGCGGCTTGCCGATGCCTTCAACAAGAAACCGGATGAGTTCGTTGCCTTCCCGGCGCCGGCCGGCCCGGCTGGTCGCGGCTTCATGCCTGTCGTGGCCGGCGTCGCCATTCCGAAGACCTCGCCCGACATCGACAAGGCCAAGGCACTGGTCGCGTACATGCTGAAGCCGGAGACCCAGATCGCGACGCTCAAGGCGACCAATTTCTTCCCGGTCGTCGACGTCAAGCTGCCCGACGACATGCCGGCCTCGGTCAAGGCCTTCGGCCCGGCGATCGCCACCATGACCGGTGCGCCCGATGCGCTGCCGGCTCTGCTGCCGATGGGGCTCGGCGATCTCGGCGGCAAATTCAATCAGGTCTACACCGACAGTTTCGAGCGCATCGTGCTCGGCGGTGAGGATGTGCATGGCGTGCTTGGCGAAGAGGCCACGGTGCTCAAGGGCCTGATCGACCAGGCCAAGGCGCCATGCTGGGCACCTGACAAGCCATCCACTGGCGCTTGCCCCGTCGACTAAATCCTCCCGAGGGGGCGCCCGGAGTTTGTTGCACTCCGGCGCCCAGACCGCAGCACTTGACCGCAAAGGACACCACCATGCCCGGCAAGGCTCTGCCATATCTGCTGCTGATGCCGGCGACTGTGTTCCTCTGCATCTTCTTCCTCTACCCGTTCGCGCTGGTCGCCTTCGAGGCGGTCACCCGCGACGGTGCCTTCACCCTCGACAATTTCCGCACCATGGCCGGCAGCTGGAAATTCCCGGTCACGGTCCGCAACACGCTGCTGCTTGCGGTCATCGTCGTGCCGATCCAGCTCGCCATGGCGTTGCTGATGGCGAGCGTGGTGGCGCGGCTGGAGACCGGACGCAGCGCGGCGCTCTATGTCTTCGCCATTCCGCTCGGCATTTCCGATCTCGCCGCCGGGCTGATCTGGCTCGCCATCTTCGACCAGTCGGGCTTCCTCAACACGCTGCTTTCCAGCCTGGGCGTTGTCGACAGGCCGATCATGTTCCTCGGCTACCAGAGCAAGCTGACCATCTTCATCGCCGTGGCGCTGGCCGAGATCTGGCGGGCCACGGCGATCATGATGGTCATCCTCGTCGCCGGCATGGGCCTGATCCCCAAGGAATACTACGAGGCAGCGGAGGTGTTTGGCGCCAACCCATGGCAGCGCTTTGTGCGCATCACGCTGCCATTGCTGCGCCCCAGCCTGCAGACGGCGATCATCCTGCGCGTCATCCTCGCCTTCGAGGTCTTTGCCGTCGTCGCAGCGCTTGGTGGTACAAATCTGCCGGTGCTGATGGGCGAGACCTACAATTGGCAATTCACGCTGCAGGACCGCAATGTTGCCGCCGCTTCGGCGCTGCTCATCCTCGCCATCTCGATCGCCTTCACGCTGTTTTTCCTCAGGGTGCTGCGGGTGCCAAAGGAGGCGCGGATATGAGCGCCATCGCCGAAGTACCGGCCACGGCGACCGCCGATGCGCGCAAGGCTGGCGACTGGCTGCTGATAGCCACTGCCATCCTGCTCTGCGTCTGGGTGCTGCTGCCGATCTACCTGTTGATCGTCAACGCGCTGTCGTCGCCGGATGAGGTCACGGCCTTCCCCAAGCGTTTCTTTCCGTCCTTTGATCCCGGCAGCCTGTCCTTCTTCATCAATTTCGCCGGTGTCGCCAGGGCGCTATGGAACTCGGTCCTCGTCGCCACCCTGACGATGATCCTGTCCATCGGCTTCGGCGCTCCGGCCGGCTACGCGCTGTCGCGCTTCGACTTTCTCGGCAAGGAAACCTTCCGCTTCCTGGTGCTGATGACGCGCGCCTTCCCGTTGCCGCTGCTGGCATTGCCGCTGGCGGTCATGTTCATCCGCACCGGCCTCGACGACACCGCCATCGGGCTGGCGCTGGTCCACACCACGCTGGCGCTGCCCTTCGCCGTGCTGGTCACTTTCTCGCTCTTCTCGGGCATTCCCGTCGAACTCGAGGAGGCAGCCTGGACGCTCGGCTGCACACGATGGCAGGCCTTTCGCAAGGTCATCCTTCCGCTGGCGCTGCCGGGCATCGCGGCCTCGGCGGTATTTGCCTTCACCATCTCCTGGAACGAGGTGTTTGCCGCCGCCGTGCTCACCATCGAGAACCGCACGCTGACCGCCTTCCTGCTGCAGAGCCTCGGTGAATCGCCGCTCTATCTCAAATTCGCTGGCGGTGCGGCACTGGTCGTGCCGGCGCTGGTCTTCATCTTCGCCGTTCGAAAATACCTGTTTGCCATGTGGGGGATCGCCAACCGATGACGCAGGGCACGGAGACCGCACATGGCTGAAATCGCGATCAAGGGGGTGGCAAAACGCTTCGGCGGCTTCACCGCCCTGCATCAGGTCGACCTCACCATATCAGACCAGGAATTCATGGTGCTGCTCGGCGCCTCTGGCTGCGGCAAGACCACCCTGCTGCGCATCGTCGCCGGGCTGGAAACACCAAGCCAGGGCGAGGTCTGGATCGGCGGCCGTCGCATCGATCATCTGCCGCCACGCGACCGCGGCATCGCCATGGTGTTCCAGAACTACGCCGTTTTTCCGCATCTGACCGTGTTCGAGAACATCGCCTTCGGCCTGCGCATGAAGAAATTGCCGCAGGCCGATGTCGAGCGTCGTGTCACCCGCACCGCCGAGCTGATGCACATCGAGCAACTGCTGAAACGCTATTCGGGCCAGCTGTCCGGCGGCCAGCGCCAGCGTGTCGCCGTCGCCCGGGCGCTCGCCATGGAGCCCGACGTCATCCTGATGGACGAACCGCTGTCGAACCTCGATGCGCTGTTGCGGCTGGAGATGCGTGCCGAGCTCAAGGGTGTGCTCGCCGCCTCGAAGACCACCACCATCTATGTCACCCACGACCAGGTCGAGGCGATGAGCCTCGCCGACCGCATCGCCGTCATGCATCAGGGCCGCATCGTCCAGGCCGCGTCGCCGGTCGAGGTCTACCGCAATCCGGCCGCGCGTTTCGTCGGCTCCTTCATCGGCAATCCGCCGATGAATTTTATCCCGGCGACCAAGGCCGCGAATGGCAGCTGGACCGTTGCCGGACTGACGCTGCCCGGCCCCAAATCGGACAGGGAGAGAATAGAGTTCGCCATCCGTCCCGAAGACGTCGACGCCGGCGACGCGGGTCTGCACGCCACTGTCCGCGTCATCGAGCCGCTCGGACCGCATACGCTGGTCACCTGCGATGTCGAGGGCGGCCTGTTCCGCGCCATCCTAGACTCGAATGCCGGCGTCCAGGTCGGTGATCATCTGCGCCTTGCGCCCAAACCCGACCGCATCCGCTGGTTCGATCCCGAAACCACCAATGCCCTTTGATGCCGAAAGCTTTGAACTTCCATGACTGCTTCTGCCACCAGCGACATCATCGCCCGCGCCGTCGAGGTGCTGAGAGAAAACGACCAGGGCGCCTACACCATCCCGACAAAGGGCCTTTATCCGTTCCAGTGGAACTGGGATTCCTGTCTCACCGCGATCGGTCTTGCCCACTATGACAAAGCCCGCGCCTGGACCGAGATCGAGACATTGTTCGCGCATCAATGGCCGGACGGCATGGTGCCGCACATCGTCTTCCACGTCTGGAGCGACGGCTATTTTCCCGGGCCGGAAGTCTGGCGCACCGGCCGCCCGACGGCCACCTCCGGCATCACCCAGCCGGCCGTTGCAGGCTTTGCCATACGGCGTCTGTTCGACCGGGCCAAGGACAAGAAACTGGCTGCGGAGCGGGCCCGCGCGCTGCTGCCGAAGATCGACGCCTGGCACCGCTGGTTCTACGAAAACCGCGACCCCAGAGGCGAGGGGCTGGTCGCCATCATCCATCCCTGGGAGTCCGGGCGCGACAATTCCATCGACTGGGACGATGCCTTCGAGCGCGTACCGACCGAAGGCGTCGAGCCCTACACGCGCCGCGACATCCTGCATGCCGACCCTGCGCACCGTCCGACACAAGGGCAGTATGACCGCTACATCTGGCTGCTGCAGCTTTTTCGCGGGCTTGGCTGGGACAATGCCAGGCTGCATGACGCCTCGCCCTTCCAGGTCGTCGATCCCGGCTTCAACGCCATCCTGATCCGCGCCTCAACCGATCTTGCCGATCTTGCGGAGGCGCTGGGCGAAACCGGGATTGCCAGCGCCAATCGTGCCCGCGCTGAAAAGGGCCTGGTGGCGATGGAGCGGCTGTGGAGCGATGCGCACGGCCAGTATCTCTGCCTCGACCGCGTCACCGGCAGACTGATCGACAGCGCCTCCGTCGGCGGCATCCTGCCGGCCTTCGCGGCGATACCGGAGGCTCGCATCGCTGCGCTGGCCGCCACCGTCGAACGCCTAGCCGCCAAGGCGCGCTATGTCGTGCCGTCGCATGATCCCGGCGATCCACGTTTCGACGCCAAGCGCTACTGGCGCGGCCCGGTCTGGCTGGTGGTCAACTACATGATATCAGACGGCCTTGCCGCGGCCGGCCACAACGACGCGGCACAGCGCATCACGCAATCCAGCCTGGATCTGATCCGGGAAAGCGGCTTTGCCGAATATTACGACCCGCTCACCGGCGACCCGCTCGGCGGCGGCCGCTTCACCTGGACGGCGGCGATGGTGATAGAGTTCTTGCGCAACGCGCGTTGAGCACTTGCGGTCTTGTGGATCGATCTCTATCCCTATCCCTCTGTTGCTACAAGAATCCGTCACATCAGGCCATCTATACTGGCAACCGGAATTCGTTCGAGCGACGGGGAGGCGGCTTGGAATTCGACTTGAAAACCATCGAGGCGCTTGCGCCCGACCAGGCGTCGTTGAGCGCCGCTTCCAAGTTGACCAAGCAATCGAACTGGCCACGGCTTGAAAAGAACGAACAGCTGGCTCTCATCTGGGGGGAATGCCAGGGTTCCGGCTCCAATCCCTACCGCGTGGTCGTCGACACTGGCGACCATGGCTACAAATGCAGCTGCCCGTCGCGAAAATTTCCCTGCAAGCACACTTTGGCGCTGATGTGGATCGCCGCTGCCGCGCCTGCCAGCTTTGTCGCCGCAGGCTCGACCCCGGAATGGGTGAATGATTGGCTCGGCCGCCGCAGGAAGGCCTCGCCGCAGCCGGCGGCGCCAGCATCCGGTGCGGGAGGCAAGAGCATCGGCGAGGCCTCCCGCGACGACGAAAGCGCAGATATCGAGGACGCAGCCGCGGTCCAGCGCCGCGAGGCCGCGCAGCGCAAGCGGACGCTGGATACGCAATCCGCGGTGTCGGCAGCGCTGGATGAGCTGGACCAATGGATCGCCGATCAGCTGCGGCTTGGTCTTGCCGCCTTTGTCGACAACAGCAGCGATCGTTGCCGCCGTATTGCCGCACGGCTGGTCGACATGAAGGCGACAGCGCTTGCCGGCCGCATCGACGAGATTCCGTCACGGCTGATGGGGCTGCGCAGCGAGGAGCGCCCGGACGCCGCGATTCGCGAACTCGGCAAGCTTGTGCTGCTGGCCAAGGCCTGGCGATCGATCCCGGACGATCCTGAGCTGAGGCGGCTCGTATCCACCTCCGAAAGCCGCGAACAGGTTCTGGCCAATCCGGATGCGACACAGGTTGAAAGCGTCTGGGAGGTGCTTGGCGAGAAGATCGAGTCCCGCCGTGACGGTCTCGTCAGCCATTCGACCTGGCTGCTTGACCTGAACAGCGCTCGCCCGCAATTTGCTCTCCTGCTCGACTATTTTCCGGCCTCGGCCGGTCGCCGGTCGAACGCCTTCACACCGGGCGACCGGTTCGACGCCCGTCTGGTCTTCTATCCGGCACGTCAGCCGCTGCGGGCACTGGTGGCCGATCGCAAGGGCGACGTCTCGTCCGGTGAGTGGCCCGACTTTACCGTTGGCGCTGCGGATCCGCTCGCGGCCCATGCCGCTCACCAGGACACAGCCCCCTGGCTCACCGACTGTCCTGTCATGCTGCCGCCCGGCGCGATTCTGCTGGACGACCGGGGCGCCTCCTGGTGGCAAGCCGCCGGCGAGTCGCACGGTATCGCCTTGCCGATCGTCGACACGGTCAATCCAACGCTGCTTGGGCTGGACCTCAAAGCAACGGCCGCACTTTGGAATGGCAGCCGGCTGGACCTTCTGGCGGCGCAAAGCGGGTTCGGGAGGCTTGATCTGTCGTGAACGAGATCGAACAGACAAGCCTGGCGACCATGCGCGACTGCTGGATCACCGGCGGCACCGGCTTCGATCTGGCTCCGGCCGCATGGAAGGAGATTGCCGGCAGCGCAAGCCCCGACGAACGCGAGCGTCGCCTGTTGGCAATCGCCGCACAAGCTCTCGACATTGCCTTGCGGCCGGCCGCGCCGCAGACACTGAAACGCCGCCCACCGCTGCCTGAACTTGCCTTGCCCATGCTGCCGGAGAAGCTGCGGCCGTCTTTGCGAGCCGCGCTGAAGCATGCGGCCGACGCAAGATACAAGACACGCGTGGCAGCGCTCGTTGCCAGCCGCGGCTTCGTGCTGCATCCAATGGATTGGATGCCCGCCGCGTCGTATCAGGAAAGTCCCGACGTTTATGCGCCGTGGGTCGACTGGCAGGCAGGTGCGGACGGTGAAAAACCTGCAAGCCCGGAGCATCTGACGGCGGAAAACTGGGATGAATTCTATCCCGCCGCACGCCGCGCCGCCCTCGCCGATATGCGCCGCATCGCGCCGGCTTCGGCTCGGCAACTGATCGAGACCAAGGCATCCGGCGAGCCGGCGGAGATCAGGATTGCACTCGTCGACCTGCTGCGCTTCGGCCTTGGGTCCGATGACGTGCCGTTCCTGAAGCGCCTCACCGCTGATCGTTCCGGCAAGCTGCGCGACCTCGCTGGCCGGTTGCTGGCAAGATTGGGGGAGCACGACTCTCCAGGCGTTGGTGGGCCGGAAGATCCGGGAACCGAACTCGCAGCCTTCATCGCGGAAGGCCAATCCGGCTTCATCCGCCGCCGCACCACCTACACGCCGGCAAAACTCAAATCGCCGGCGCAGGAAAGACGTCGCGCCGAACTGTTCGAGACCTGTAACCTGGTCGATCTTGCCGCGCGCTTCGGCGTCACCGAATCCGATTTTATCGGGGCGTGGCAATTCGGCGCCGACAACAACGCCGATATCCTTGTCGCTCGAATGGTCGCTGCATCGGGCAGCGAAGCCGCGGTGACGCACATGGCGGATACCCTTGTCGCCGAAGGCGGCAAGCCGGCGCTTTTCGTCCTCCATTTGATGCCGCGCCTGGACAGCCGGCGGCAGCGTGTCCTGATAAGGCTGATCCTGAAGGACACGCAACATCTTGGCGCGCTCAGCCTGGCCGAGGGCATCGAAGCAAGCTGGTTGGACTGGGCCGACCTGACAAACGGCAAGACGCTGCCGGCGCTGCGCGCCGCTGTCGCGGGAAACGATGACGCTGTGAAGCGCGGCGTCGACCAGCTTCTGGAAACGCTGGGCTTTCTCGCCACGGCGGCGACAGCGGAAAAACTGATTGGGGATGTTGTCGCGGCCGGTATGGCTCCGGCGGCGCCTTCGCTCGGTCTTCTGCGCCTCAACGCCTCGATGGCCGCGCCTTGAACCGACACATGATCAATCCGGAGAACAGCAAATGAACGCAGCCATCCGTCTTCCGGTCGAGCAGGCCTATGCCGCCGAGTTGCAGGCGCTCGCACGCAACGACGACCAGCAACGACCTGCCGGATGGAGCCTGTCGCCAAAGGCGGTCCTGACTTACCTGCTCGGCGGAAAAGCCGACGACGGGACATCGATAACGCCCAAATACGTCGGCCGCCGCCGGCTGATGGAGACCGCCGTGGCGACGCTCGCCACCGATCGCGCGCTGTTGCTGCTCGGCGTGCCGGGCACGGCGAAATCCTGGGTGTCGGAACATCTCGCCGCCGCCATCATGGGCGATTCGACGCTGATCGTGCAGTGCACGGCCGGCACCGACGAGAACCAGATCCGCTATGGCTGGAACTACGCGCAGCTTCTGGCCAAGGGCCCCAGCCAGGACGCGCTGGTGCCGACGCCGCTCTACCGCGCCATGCGGGATGGCAAGCTCTGCCGTCTCGAAGAGCTGACGCGCATGGGCTCGGACGTGCAGGACACGCTGATCACCGTGCTGTCCGAAAAGATGATGCCGATCCCTGAACTCAACACGTCGATCTATGCCCAGCGCGGTTTCAACATCATCGCCACCGCCAACAACCGCGACAAGGGCGTCAACGAATTGTCCTCGGCGCTGAAACGCCGCTTCAACGTCGTCGTGCTGCCCTTGCCCGAAGACATGGCGGAGGAGGTGGCGATCGTCTCCAAGCGCGTCGGCGAGATGGCCGGCGGTCTCGACCTGCCGGTGCCGAAGAATGTCGGCGAGGAGATCGCTCGCGTGCTGACCATCTTTCGCGAGTTGCGCTCCGGTGCGACAGCTGATGGCAAGGTGACGTTGAAGACCCCGTCCGGCTCGTTGTCCACGGCCGAAGCGATCGCCACCATGGTCGGCGGCCTCAGCCAGGCGGCCTGGTTCGACAGCGGCAAGCTCGGTGCCGAAGGCCTGGCTGCCAGTCTCGTCGGCGCGATCATAAAGGATCCGGTGCAGGACAAGCTGGTGCTGGAGGAATATCTGGAGACCGTGCTCAAGAAGCGGCCCGACTATGCCGGCTACTACGCGGCCTTGAACGCAGCGATCTGAAGCCATGGCATCAGGCGACGTTTCCTATTTCGGCATACGCCATCACGGGCCGGGCTCCGCCGAGAGCCTGGTGCAGGCGTTGCGGGACTTGAAACCGGTCGCCGTACTGATCGAAGGGCCGGCTGACGCTTCGGCGCTGTTGCCGTTGCTCGCCAGCCCGCAAATGCAACCGCCGGTAGCGCTGCTCTGCTATCCGGAGGACGATCCGGCCTCGACGAGTTTCTGGCCGTTCGCCGAGTTTTCGCCGGAATACCAGGCGACCCTGTGGGCCGTCGCCAACAACGCGACGGTGCGGTTCATCGACCTGCCGTCATCAGCGCGGGCTGCGCCGGTTGAGATCGTCGAGGAGGCCGATACCGATGGAACTGAAGCCAACGTCGAGGCTGACTTGGCGCCGCATTTGCGGGACCCGATCGGCACGCTGGCACAAGCCGCCGGCTATGAGGATGGCGAGAGCTGGTGGGCCGATATCATCGAGCAGAACCCTGAGCCCGGTCCCATCTTCGCGGCAATAGCCGACGCGATGACGACCTTGCGCGAAGGTGAAGGTCCGCTTGCCGAATTCGAGGCAAAGCGCGAAGCGCATATGCGACTTGAAATCGCTGCCGCGCGCAAGGAATTCGAGGGGCCGATCGCTGTCGTCTGCGGTGCTTTCCACGTGCCGGCACTACAGGCGACGCGACCGCAGAAAGAGGACCAGGCGCTGCTTAAGGGGCTCGCCCGGCGCAAAAGCATGATGACCTGGGCGCCATGGACAGGGCCGCGTCTGGCGCTGGGCTTCGGCTATGGCGCCGGCGTCGTCGCCCCCGGCTGGTGCAAGCATCTGTGGCAGACGCGTGGGCAAGGCGACGCCTCGGTCTTGTGGCTCGCGCGCATCGCCATAGTCCTGAGAGCGAAGGGGCACCTGATCTCGACCGCCTCGCTGATCGAGGCCGAACGGCTGGCCCGCACGCTGGCTGTGATCCGCGAGCGGCCAAAGCCCGGCTTCGAGGAATTGCGCGATGCCGCGATCGCCGCCCTGTTCAACGGCGAAGCGCTGTTGTGGGCGCTAGTCGAGGCCGAACTGCTTCTGGGCGCGGATGTCGGTGAAATTCCGCCCGACACCCCGCTGGCGCCGTTGATCGAGGATCTGCAACGCAACCAGAAAGCAGCGCGGCTGAAGCCCGAGGCGCTGGAGCGCGAACTGTCGGTTGATCTGCGCAGCGAAAGCGGGCTGTTCAGGTCGACCTTGCTGCACCGTCTGAACGTGCTTGGCGTGCAGTGGGGCAAACTGACCGACAGCGGTCGCAGCCGCGGAACGTTTCGCGAGCGCTGGGCGCTCGCCTGGGAGCCGGAATATGCCGTTCGCCTGGTTGAGAACCTCGTCTACGGGCCGACCATCGAAAAGGCCGCCAATGGCCGGCTGATCCAGATGATCCGCGCGGCGACATCTCTCGACACGCTGGCGGGATTGGTTCAGGGCGCCATCACGGCAGACCTGTCGGAAGCGTCGACCGCCGGTCTCGCGACATTGGAGGAACGGGCGGCGCGCAGCAGCGAATGCCTGGAAATCCTGGCATCGGTGCCGCCGCTCGCCGACATCATCCGCTATGGCGAGGCGCGCAAGACGCAAACGGCCCGCCTGTCGGGCCTGCTGGAGCGGCTGATCATCGAAGGCGGCATCGCGCTCCCCTACGCCGCCCGCGACCTCGACGCCCAGGCCTCCACGACGCTGGTCGGCGCCATGCGCAAGGCCGACGAGGCGATCAGGTTGGTCGAGCCTGGACAGGACGTGCTGGACGCCTGGCGCCATGGACTGGCTGCGGTGCTCGATGGATCGCGATCGACAGCGCTGGTGGCAGGCTGTGCCGCGCATCTGCTTTACGAGGCTGGCCACTTGTCCGCTGAAGCCGCGGCGGCCCTGATCGCACGGCGCCTGTCGCCGGGTACGCCGGTCACAGAGGCGGCAGGGTTCTTCGAGGGCTTCTTCAGCACCGCCGGTCAGCGCTTGATCTATGACGAGAGCCTGCGCGGCGCGGTCGACACCTGGCTCAATTCCCTCGATGAAGAGGCCTTCATCGCGCATCTGCCGCTGCTGCGCCGGGTCTTTTCGCATCTGGACTCGATGGAGCGGCGGCGGTTGATCGAAGCGGTCCTCGGCCGCGCCAGGCGCTTGCCGGCGGGGCTGACGCCGACGCCGGATGGCGGTGAAGCCTGGCGCCGCCACCTAGAACGGCTTGGCCCCCTACTGATGAGCGAGACCGGCAATGGATGACGAAGCCAAGACCAGCGAAACCGAGCCGGCCGGCGACGGACGCGAGCGCCGCTGGCGTCTGGCGATCGGCGCCGGTGACGAGGCCTCGTCAGCGCTTTCCGACAATGACAAGCGGCTCTCGGCGGCACTCGATGCACTCTATGGCGATGGTGCAGGCGACGCCGCTGCCGATCCGCGCAAGCGGCGCGGCGGGCTCGGTCGCTCGGCGCCCCGGGTGGCGCAATGGATGGGCGACATCAGGTCGTTCTTTCCCGCGCAGGTCGTGCAGATCGTCCAGAAGGATGCCTTCGAGCGGCTCAACCTGAAGCAGATGCTGATGGAGCCGGAGTTCCTCAAGGCGATCGAGGCGGACGTCAATCTCGTCGCCGACCTGATTTCGCTGCGCTCGGTCATGCCGGCCAAGACCAAGGACATTGCACGTACGATCATCGCCGATATCGTCGCCAAGTTGATGCAGCGGCTGGAGCAGAAGACGACCGAGGCGATACGCGGCGCGGTCGACCGGTCACAACGCACCAACCGCCCACGCCAGCGCGATATCGACTGGCCGCGTACGATCTCGGCCAACCTTCGCCATTACCAGCCCGAGCACAAAACCATCGTGCCGGAGAAGCTGGTCGGCTTCATGCGCAAACAGCGAAGGCTGGTCGACCTGGATGAGGTCGTGCTGTGCGTCGACCAGTCGGGTTCGATGGCAAGCTCGGTGATCTATGCTTCGATATTCGCCGCGGTGATGGCCTCGCTGCCGGTGGTGCGCACCAAGCTTGTCTGTTTCGACACCGCCATCGTCGACCTGACCGAGGAGCTTAGCGATCCTGTCGAAGTCCTGTTCGGCGTGCAGCTTGGCGGCGGCACCGATATCAACCAGGCCGTCGCCTATTGCGCGGACCGCATCGAACGGCCGACCAAGTCGCATATGGTGCTGATCACCGATCTTTATGAAGGCGGCAACGCTCAGGAATTGCTGCAGCGGCTTGCAGCACTCGTTCGCTCCGGCGTCAACCTCGTGGTGCTTCTGGCGCTGACAGACCAGGGCAGGCCTGGTTATGATCCGAAGATGGCGGGCTCGGTAGCCGCGCTCGGCATTCCGGTCTTTGCCTGCACGCCGGATCTGTTTCCAGACATGATGGCGGCGGCATTGCGACGCGAGGATATCGGCACATGGGCGGCCGGCGCCGACATCAAGCTTGTTCGTGCCGAAGCCGAAGCGCCGGAGTGAAACAGCTGGTCAAGAGCTGCCAGGATGCTCATGGCAGCTCTGGGAGAGATCGCTGGAGCTCAGCCAAACTTCGGGTCGAGACTGCCTGACTTATACCGCTTGGCCATCTCCGCGACCGGCAGCGGCTTGATCTTCTGCGCGTTGCCGGCGGTGCCGAACTGTTCGAAGCGCTCCTTGCAGAGCTTGCGCATGGCCGCCATTGCCGGTGTCAGATATTTGCGCGGGTCGAACTCGCTCGGGTTCTCGGTCAGCACCTTGCGGATCGCGCCGGTCAGCGCCATGCGGTTGTCGGTGTCGATGTTGATCTTGCGCACGCCATGCTTGATGCCGCGCTGGATCTCCTCGACCGGCACGCCCCAGGTTGGCTTCATCTGGCCGCCATATTTGTTGATGATCTCCTGCAGGTCCTCCGGCACCGAGGACGAACCGTGCATGACCAGATGCATGTTGGGCAGGCGGCGGTGGATTTCCTCGATGACGTTCATGGCCAGCACCGCGCCGTCAGGCTTGCGCGAGAATTTGTAGGCGCCATGGCTGGTGCCCATGGCAACCGCCAGCGCATCGACATGGGTATCCCTGGCGAACTCCACCGCCTGTTCCGGATCGGTCAGCAACTGGTCGTGGCTGATCGCGCCTTCGACGCCGTGACCGTCTTCCTGCTCGCCGCCGCCGCTCTCCAGCGAACCGAGCACGCCGATCTCGCCTTCCACGGACACGCCGCCCCAATGCGCCATGTCGACGACGCGTTTGGTGATGCCGGAATTGTAGGCGTAGTCGGCAGGCGTCTTGCCGTCTTCCTTCAGCGATCCGTCCATCATGACCGAGGTGAAGCCGTACTGGATCGCGGTGACACAGGTGGCTTCGTTGTTGCCATGGTCGAGATGCATGCAGACCGGAATGTCGGGATGGATTTCGACCAGCGCATCGATCAGCTTGGCCAGCACCACGTCATTGGCATAGGCCCGCGCCCCGCGGCTTGCCTGCAGGATGACCGGTGATTTGGTCTCCTCGGCGGCCTCCATGATGGCGAGGCCCTGTTCCATATTGTTCATGTTGAAGGCGGGTACGCCGTAGCCGTATTCGGCGGCGTGGTCGAGCAATTGTCTCAGTGTTATGCGAGCCACCCAATAGTCTCCCGTATCTGGTTTCAAGCGCAACGTCGCGGGCCAGCCATTCGCCGGCCGGCCCTTGATGCTTCTGGCCGGATTTCAGCCCAACCGCAACCTTCAGAGGTCTTCTCGATCGCAATTCTTGTTGCAGGGCTGAAATCCGGCTGTTTTGGCGCACAAAATCAAGTGGCACCTCTGCGCAATTTCACCCGGTTAGGCCGATGCCCTCACTCAGGAATGCTAGGCTTGTGATAAACGATCGCATCAACATCGTCGGATAGAGCGTCTCGGTTTCTCCCACGTGGCTTCCAGCATTTACCTACCCCGCAGATCATGCCTATGATCGGCGGCACTATGTTTGAGTTTATTAGACGGGACAGGTCTGCGAGTATGTACAAGACCCTACTTGATTATGGTGGTCCGCAGGCCCTTCTTGCGTTCTATTGCCTTGTTGCGGCGGTTGGATTTATGACGTGGCTAATCCTCCCTATAAGGGACACGCGTGCGAGCCTCATCGCGTCGATCCTGGGCTGGATTTCTGCATTTTTCGTTCTTCTCGTGGCTCTGGTATTTCGAGATTCTGACCGTTTTCTACAACATGGTATCGGTGGCGGCTTAGATGTCCCCGCACTCATATGCCTCGTTCTGCTCCCTACAGATATCGTTCCGATCATGGCTTTCTTTCTGTTCGGCCGCGTCGTTGGCAGGGTAGCGAAGCGCATCGTGCGCGGCCATTAATCCCCAATAAAAGGCCTCACCGCTTTGAGGAGAGCGGGCTTGGCGAGGGGGGCGAAGCCACTGGAGATGAATATCCGCCCGATTATGATGCGCCCCGCTCGTGATCGATCTCTTCCGATCTAGTGCTACATCTGGCGACCTTACGCCGCGATCAATTCCCGCGCCGCCAGGAGTTGCACGCAGGCGTTGGCCGCTTCCTTGCCCTTGACGGCGAAGTGCTCGAAGAAGAAGCGGTGGTGCTCGGCGCTGTCGTGGTAGTTGTGCGGGGTGAGCACCGCCGACAGCACCGGCACGCCGGTCGACAACTGCACGTTCATCATGCCGTCGATCACCGCGCTGGCGACGAACTCATGCCGGTAGATGCCGCCATTGACGACAAAGGCGGTGCCGAGGATCGCGGCATAGCGGCCGGTTTGGGCCAGGGTCTTGGCGTGCAACGGAATTTCATAGGCGCCCGGCACATCGAAGACATCGACGGCGAAGCGTTTCTCCCCAAGCGCGGAAAGCTCCGCCTCGAAGGCTTGCACGCATTGGTCGACGATATCCGCATGCCAGCGCGCGCGAATGACGGCGATGCGAACAGTTTCATAGTCTTTATGGGAATGCTGATTCATGGGTCCATCCTTCCGTTTCGAACCAGAATCAGGACGCACGATACGAATTCCGGCTCGCGTGAGCGGTCCGTTTTCCGTTTCGTTCTCTTCCATCCGGACTCTAACCGTCGGCTCCGGAATCATACCGGATCTGCTGACCTTTCCGATTTTACCGGAAAGCGCTCGCGGGCTTGGGCCGAGACCCTTACCGCCGGTGGGGACTTTCACCCCGCCCTGAGAACTTTAACGGCTTTTTATGGAAGGGCAGGAGTGCCGCTGTCAACCGTGAGAAGGTTAGGCCAGTCACGTTCTGTCGACTACCTCGTGCGCCAAGCCGCCGCCGAAGCGGCAACCAGCATCAGCAATGCCGCGACCATTGCGCAAGTGGCAAAGCCGAAGCTGGAGTAAAGCGGTCCGAAGCTGGTTGTGCCGACAAAGACGGCGAGATAGGTCACCGCGCTGTTCAGGCCCATGATCGTACCGCGCCGCGACGGATCAAGTGCCGACAGGCGCATCACCAGGACATTCAGCCCGAAATGATTGGCCAGTCCCCAGACCGCCACCATGGTCAAGGTCAGCCCGAAACTGCCGCTCGTCGCGGCCATGGCGACGTAGACGACGGCGACCAGAAGATAGGCGAATGGCATGACTCGGCGCGCACCAAGCCGGTCGATGACGCCATCGAGGAGAGCAGCCGTGCCGAAGCCGATGCCATAGGCGAGTGCCGCCAGGCCGTTGGCGCTGACCGGCTGTCCAAGTCCAACGTGAAGGTGGTCGCCGAGATAGCCATAGACACCGTAGAAGGCGGTCATGAAGGCGGCGCAGGCAATGAGCAGCGGCACGATGCCGGGAATGCCGAGCGCGTCCAGCGGCGTCGGCGCCGGGCCGCTCTTCCTGACGTCGCTCAGCGACGACAGTGTGAGCCAGGCCAATGCCAGCATTGCCAGCAGCGCGACCGCCGCGAAAACGGCGCGCCAATGTACGAGATCGGCAAGCACCGCCGAAAGCGAAACACCGGCCACCATGCTGAGCGTCCATCCGGTCAGCACGACGCCGATCGTGCCGCTTTCACGGCCGGGCGGCGCGATGGCGGCCGCACTGGCATAGATCGCCGGCATGGCTATGCCTGCAGCGATGCCCGCCAGCAACTGTGCCGCGACCAGCATAACCACCGTGGGCGCTATCGCACTTGCGACCAGCGCGATCGCCAGCAGCAACAGTGCGCCCTGCAGCATCCGGCGCGCGCCGAGCCGGTCGATATAGCGGGCCAGGAACAGCGCGCTTGCGGAGGTGCCAAGGCCGAACGCGGCCGCCGCAATCATCACGGCCGGCACACTGGTGCCGAACGACGAGGCCACGGCAGGTGCAATCGGACCCAACACAAGCGAATTCGAGCCGATGACCGCAATGCATCCGGTCAGCAGGTAAGCCAGCGCCGGGATAGGGGCTCGGGCGCTTGGCGCCAATGGTGCAACTTGATCTGCGTTCGCCATATCGTCATAATCGCCGTATTTTATTCAGCTGCAATCGGGAAAGTCGTCATGGATGAAGAAACAGATGGTATTCCGCAGAACAAGGCTGCGGCCCGCGACCTCGACGCGATAGACCGAAGAATATTAGGCGTCCTGGTCGACGACGCCACGATCAGCTACGCCGAACTGGGCGATCGCGTGGGCTTGTCGCCTCCTGCCGCGCACGAGCGGGTCAAACGCCTTCGGCGCACCGGCGCCATCCGCAACACCGCAGCGATCATCGATCCCCGGGCGGTAAAAAAGCCGCTGCTGGCTTTCGTGCATATTGATACCAAAGGCTGGGGAAAGACTCCGGAACTGATGGCGGTCTCGGAGTATCCGGAAGTTGAGGAGATCCATTCGGTCGCCGGTGACAGCTGCATGCTGCTCAAGGTCCGCACCGAGGACACCAGGGCGCTCGAGGGATTGCTGTCGCGCCTTTACGAAACGCCTGGCGTCACCTCGACACGCAGCTATGTGGTGCTGTCGACCTATCTCGAGCGGCCGGTGCAGCCCGGCACCACCACCGAGTGGCCAACGCCGCGGCACATGGCCAAGCCGCTGTATTGAGGGTTCGACGACCGGCTCCTACCCGCGCTCGGGAAACATGGCCTTCAAGCCTTCGCGCGATGCCTTGGCGACGCCGCGTTCGGTGATCAGGCCGGTCACCAGCCGCGCCGGCGTCACGTCGAAAGCCGGGTTTGCCGCGGGCGTCGTCTCCGGCGAAATGCGCACCTGGGCAATCTCGCCGGCAGCGGTCTTGCCCCAGACCAGCGAGACCTCATCGGCCGAGCGCTGCTCGATCGGGATTTCGGTCAGCCCGTCATGCACCATCCAGTCGATGGTCGGCGACGGCAGTGCGACATAGAACGGCACATCATTGTCGGCGGCGGCGAGCGCCTTGAGGTAGGTGCCGATCTTGTTGCAGACATCCCCATTGGCAGTCGTGCGGTCGGTGCCGACGATGACCATGTCGATCTCGCCGCGCTGCATCAGATGGCCGCCGGCATTGTCGACGATCAGCGTATGCGGCACACCGTGCCCCGCCATCTCCCAGGCGGTCAACTGGGCGCCCTGGTTGCGCGGCCGCGTCTCGTCGACATAGACGTGGACCGGAATGCCGGCCTCTGTCGCCAGATAGATCGGCGCGGTGGCGGTGCCGTAGTCGACGGTGGCCAGCCAGCCGGCATTGCAGTGCGTCAGGATGTTGACCGGCTCGCCCTTCTGCTTGCGCGCCGCGATCGCCTTGATGATGGCGAGGCCGTTCTCGCCGATGGCGCGGTTGAGCCCGACATCCTCGTCGGCGATCTCACGGGCCCGCCGATAGGCGGCTTCGGCGCGTTGTTCTGCCGGCAGCGGGCGCAGAAAGCGCCGCATTTCATCCAGCGCCCAGCGCAGATTGATCGCGGTCGGGCGCGTCTCGTGCAACGTCTCCCAGACGGCGTCGAGCGCTACATCGGACGCATCGTCGGCCATCTGCATGGCGACGCCATAGGCAGCGGTGACGCCGATCAGCGGCGCGCCGCGCACCCACATGTCGCGGATCGCGGTGGCGATGCCGGCAACCGTGCCGATCGTCTCGATGCGGAAATCATGCGGCAGCCAGCGCTGGTCGATGATCTCCACCGAACGCCCGTCGTCGCTCAGCCAGATGGTGCGATAGTGGCGGTCGCCGACGTTCAAATGCTGCTCTCCTGTTCGATCAGCGCGGCCAGTTGGTTGACCTCGTCGATGCTGTGGATATGGCGCCGGTTGACGGCGATGTGACGACCGAATTTCAGCGCCTTTGCTTCACAACTGGCGCGCAGATCCTCGTCGGCAATGGTCTCGAAATCGGCATTGTGGGCAAGGCCGAGGATGCGCCGGTGAACCTCGATGCCGGCAAAGCCGAGCAGATCGGTCCAGATCTGGTGCAGCACATGGTCGAGCGCCTGCTCGGCGCCAAGCCTGTCGCCCTGAGCCTCGAACAGGCTCTTCTGATAGAGCATGCCGGTGCGTTCGGTGCGCCACAGATGCGAGAATTCGGCGCGGAACACTGACCAGGTCTCGACCGTCACGCCGAGCAGATAGGCGCGCATGGCATCGCGCTTTCCTTCCTGCTCATGCCCGCGCTGCGAGAAGAACGACATCCAGAAATTGGCGAGCAGCATGCCGACATCGAAGGCCATCGGGCCGTAGAAGGCGAACTCCGGATCGATCATCCGGGTTTCGGTGTCGGTGACCATGATCGAGCCGGAATGCAAATCGCCATGCAGCAGCGTTTCGGCATTGGCGGCAAAGATGTGCTTCAGCCGCTGCGCCTCGACCTTGAGGTCGCGGTCGGCGCGCAATTCGGCGACGATGCCGTCCAGTTGCGGGCTGGTGTGCCGGTTCATCTTGGCGTCGAAATAGGGGTCGGAGAACACCAGGCTCTCGGTGATGTCGCAAAGCTCGACATTGTCGGCGAACAGCGCCAGGTCGGCCTTGCGGTCCTTGGCCGCCATATGCAGGTCGGAGCCACGAAACAGCGTGCGGGCCATGAACAGGCCGATATCCCGGGCAATGTTCGGCAATTGCCGGCCTTCGATCAGCGCGCGGCGCAGGATGATGTGCGGCGGCGCCAAATACTCCATGATGATCAGCGCCTGGCGTTCATCGAAATAATGGATCGCCGGCACCGAACCCGGCGCGCGCGCCTCTTGCCTTGTCAGCGCATGATATTCGAAGAAGGAGCGTTTTAAAGGCAGCGGCCAGCTGTCGCCGACCAGACGGACATAGGGCAGGGCCTGCTTGACCACCGCCGCACCGCTGGCGCCCTCGACGATGAAGACGAGGTTGAGATTGCCGTCACCGACCTCGCGGACCTTCCAGCGTGCGGTGTCATTGCCGATCTTCGCGCACAGCGCGTCGTTTGTGGCAAGGCGGGCAGCCAGGGTCTCGACCGACAGGGCTTCGAACGGTAAATTTTCAGTCATCGTCATCCTCCCGCATATGCGCTCCCAACATAATTGAGGCATGGCGGCTGGGCCAAGCTAGGAAGCGATCTGGCAATTGTCAATCGTGTTGACAATTGCCGGTACAGCCCATAGCGTCATGTCAGGGAGGAACGCATGGTCGGCAATGCCGTGTTCCGCGTAGAGGGACTGAGGAAATCCTTTGGCCACAACGAGGTGCTTGGCGGCGTCTCGCTTGAATTGCATGCGGGCGAAGCGACCGTGCTGATGGGCGCCAACGGCGCCGGCAAATCCACCCTCGTCAAGATCATCTCCGGCGTCTACGAACGCGGTGGCGGCACGATGGCGCTCGCCAACCAGGATTTTGCGCCGAAAACCCCGGCTGAGGCGATCCGCGCCGGTGTCGTCACCGTTCACCAGAACATCAATGACGGTGTCGTCGCCGATCTCGACGTCGCCACCAATCTGACCCTGGACAGGCTGAGCGGCGGCGGTGCGCCGACCCTGTTCAATCCGGTCCGAGTGCGCCGGGAGGCCAAGGCGGTCGCCGACCGCATGGGGCTGGCCATCGATTTGAAAGCCCGCGTCAGCGATCTTTCGCTGGCCGATCGCCAGATGGTGGCGATTGCCCGCGCACTGGCGCACCAGCCGAAAGTGCTGATCCTCGATGAGCCGACCTCATCGCTCTCCAGCACCGAGGCTGATCGGCTGTTTACGCTGATCGACAGGCTGCGCGAGCAAGGCGTGGCGATCCTCTACATCTCGCATCGCATGTCGGATATCAGGCGGTTGGCCGACCGGATCGTCTCCATGCGCGACGGGATCATCTCGGGCATCTTCGACATGAAGCCGCTCGACTATGAAGGCGCGGTCAACGCCATGCTCGGCCGCAAGATCCATCTCGACCAGATCGTTGTCAGGAATTCGGCCAAGGCAATCCTGACGATCGAAGGCCTGCGCATCGCGCCGGGCGCCAAGCCGATCTCGCTGACGCTCGGCGACGGCGAGGTCGTTGCGATCACCGGGCTCGTCGGTGTTGGCAAAACGGCGCTCGCCGAGACGTTGTTTGGCGTGCGCCAGCCATTGTCCGGCACCATGACGATGAACGGCAAGCCTTATGCGCCGCGATCAACGGGTGAGGCGATCGCCGCCGGCGTGTTCCTCGTCGCCAAGGACCGCGGCGAAAACGGCATCGTCGGCGGCTTCAACATCCAGGAAAATATCAGCCTGCCGTTTCACAAGCGCATGTCACGTTTCGCTGTTCTCAAGCGCCGTCTCGAACGCGCCACCGCCCGCCGGCAGATTCAGGAACTGGGCATCGTCTGCCGCTCCGAGAAGGACGAGATGTCGGAGCTGTCCGGCGGCAACCAGCAGAAGGTGATGGTCGCCCGCTGGATGGCTCAGGATGCAAGACTGTTCATTCTGGACGAGCCGTTTCAGGGCGTCGACATTTCCGCCCGGCGCGACATTGCCGCCAAGCTGAGAGCGAGTGCAAACGGCCGCGCCACGCTGTTGTTCGTCACAGAGCTCGACGAGGCGCTGGAAACCGCCGACCGCATCCTGGTGATGTCTGAGCAGACCCTCGTCGGCGAGCACCGCAATGCCGATGTGGATCTCGATCGTCTGCTGGCCGAGGTCGCCGGCGGTCCGCTGCACAGTGCCGCATGAAGGCAGCGATGAATAGGAATTGGAACGGAGAGACCATGGGTTCGAGTTGGGTAAAGACGGCAGCGGCGCGCGGGAGCGCTGAATGACGTTGCGCGACCATGCCATCCGCTATGGGTTTATCGTGCTCCTGTTCGGGCTCGTCGCCTATTTCGCGATCGCCGCCGACGGTTTCGTCTCGCCGCAAAGTGCCGTCTTCATCTTCCAGTCGGTCGCCATCACCGGCGTGCTGGCGCTCGGCGTCACCGCGACGCTCGTCGTCGGCGGCTTCGACCTGTCGATCGGCTCGGTCGCCACATCGGCCATGATGGCGGCCGCCTATGTCATGGTGGTGCTGGAGCAGAACGCTTTCATCGCGGTCGTCGTCTGCCTCCTGATCGGCGCCATTGTCGGCCTGATCAACGGCTGGCTGATCGTCTACATGCGCGTGCCCGATCTGCTGGCGACGCTCGGCATGATGTTCCTGCTCGTCGGCCTGCAGCGCATTCCGACCGAAGGCCGTTCGATTGCCACCGGCATGACCATGCCGGACGGTTCGGTCGCCAACGGCAAATTCTCTGACGCCTTCCTGGCGCTCGGCCGCCACCGCTTCGATTTCTTCATCCCCAACCTCATTCCGGTGTCGGTCGTGGTGCTGCTCGTGCTCGCCGTGCTGATCTGGTTCTTCCTCGAATACACCCGCTTCGGCCGCATGATGTATGCGGTCGGCAGCAACGAGCGCGCCGCCGAACTCGCCGGCGCGCCTGTCAAGGCATACAAGATCTGGGCCTACGTCATTTCAGGAGTTTTTGCCTCGATCGGCGGCATTTTGCTCGCTGCCCGGCTCGGGCGCGGCGACATCGCCTCGGGTAATAATCTGCTGCTCGATGCTGTTGCCGCGGCGCTGATCGGCTACGCGGTGCTCGGCGCCGCAAAGCCGAACGCCTTCGGCACCGCCATCGGCGCGCTGTTCGTCGGCATCTTGCTGCAAGGCCTGACGATGATGAACGCGCCTTACTACACGCAGGATTTCGTCAAGGGCGTGGTTCTGGTCGTCGCCCTTGTCTTCACCTTTGCCCTTTCGGGCAGGGGCAGGAGGTAGCTTTCGACCGGAACAGGATTTTGGGTTCAACAAGAGTGGAGGAAAACAAAATGAGCATTACAAGAAGACTTCTGGGGAAGATGGCGCTCGGATTGGCCGGCGCAACCATGCTGATGCAGGTCCCGGCTTTTGCCGCGGACAAGCCGGCGCCTTTCGATAAGCCTGGGGTCAAGATCGCGCTGGTGCGTTATCTCTCGACCGGCGACTTCTTCCAGGCCTATCTCTCGGGCGTCGAGGCGCAGTCGAAGGCTCTCGGCATCGACCTGCGCGTGCTCGACAGCCGCCAGGACGCCGCGCTTCAGTCCGATATGGTCGACCAGGCCATCGCGCTCGGCGTGCAGGGCATCATCATCCAGCACGGCCTGACGGAATCGATGAAGGACGCAGCCCAGCGCGCGGTCGACGCCGGCATCAAGGTGGTGGCCTTCGACGTCAATGTCGAAAACCCCAAGATCCCGCAGGTCGAGCAATCCGACCGTGACTTGGCGCGCCTCGCGCTCGAGCAGGCGGTCAAGGACAATGGCGAGAGCTGGAATGCCGGCTATGTCTATGTCGCCGGCATCGCGCCGCTCGACCGCCGCAACGAGACCTGGGTCGACGTGAAGAAGAAATATGCGGGCGTCAAGGAAGTCGCGATGTTCGGCACGCTCGACAACCCGATCGCCAACTCCGTCGCCAATCAGGCGCGGTCGGTGCTGTCGGCCCATCCCGATATCAAGGTGATGTTCGCGCCCTATGACGAATTCGCCAAGGGCGTGAAGATCGCTGTCGACGAAGCCGGCCTCAACAAGGGCATCAAGATCTATTCGGCCGACATTTCGACCTCGGATATATCAGCGATGCGCGAGCCCGACAGTGCCTGGGCGGCGACCGCCGCCACCAATCCGGCCGTCGTCGGCCAGGTCTCGGTGCGTGCGCTGGCACAGCTGCTGGCCGGTGAAGACCCCGGCCACAACGTCGTCGTGCCGCCGACGCTGATCACCCAGAAGGACCTCATCGACAAGGACATCAAGAACATGGAAGACCTGTCGGCCAAGCTGCCGCAGTTCGCCCATGCCGATGTCGCGATGCCAGCCTGGATGCCGAACCCGAACGTCAAGTAGGCGTCGCTATCGAAGGCCGCTTGCAGCAGCTTGTTGCAGGCGGCCTTCTTGCCGAATATTTGTAGAGCTGGCTCGTAGGTGCCGGCCCAAGGTTCGGTGCGTATATGGAAGCACAGGCGGTAATCGAGGAAGACCTGTCCGGCGCCGTCGCTGGAACATTGCTTCGATGCCCGCACGCTACCACCGGCGTCGTGGTGCTGGGTGGATCGAGCGGCCGCGTCGATGTCGGGCGCGCACGTCTCTTTGCAAACGAGGGCTCGTCGGCCCTGGCTTTGCAATGGTTTGGCGGTGACGGCCAGGCTCCAGGAATATGCGAAATTCCCCTCGAAACCTTCTTTGCGGCAACCGATTATCTCATTGAAACAGGATGCCGCCGCGTCGTCTACGTCGGCACATCCAAGGGTGCCGAGGCATCATTGCTCGCGGCGGTCCATGACCCGAGAATCAACGTCGTGGTCGCAATCAGCCCGTCATCGGTGGTTTGGGGAAATATCGGTGCGGGCCGGGATGGTGTCAGCTGGCCTGAGCGATCTTCATGGTCGCTCGACGGTATTCCCCTGCCGTTCGTGCCGACGGACCCGAATTGGGGCCGAGAGTATGTGGATGGCCTTGTGTCCTACCGGGGACACTTCGAGCATTGCTTGAAAGCCTTCGAACGGGAAGCAAAGGCGGCGACCATCCCCGTCGAGACCGCATCGGCCGAGATTCTGCTTGTCGCAGGTGGCGACGACGCGCTGTGGCCCTCCCTATGGTTCGCGACGGACATTGTTCGGCGGCGCGGTGGAGCTGGTAAGGTCACCCGTCTCGTTTCATCGCCGGAGGCGGGTCACCGCATTCTCCTGCCAGGCGAAAACACTCCACGCTCGGCACTGCATGCGCATGGCGGCAATGACGAGGCTGATTCAAGGCTTGGCAGAAAGGCTTGGGAAGGCATCCAGGAACTGCTGTAGCAGACCGGTTTCGGGCTACTCGTTGAACAGATCGGAGTGAGAGCCGGTGCGAGCAAGCTGTAATTCGTCGCTGGCCACCCGATAGATCAAGAGCCAGTCCGGTTCTATGTGCGCGTCACGATAGCCTTTCCAGTCGCCTTTCATGGGGTGATCCTTATAACTCGCCGGTAGCTCGTTTCCGGCGATCAGCCGGCCGAGCAGTTCGCGCAATTTGCCAAGGTCTTTGCCACGCTTCTCCATACGTTTCACGTCGCGACGGAATTGCCCGGAGCGAACAGGCGTCAGCACATCAGATGCCCAAATCCTTGAACAGCTCATCGGCCGAAGCGAAACGCTTGCCCTTGCCCTGTTCCAATTCGGCCATGGCCTTTCGAGTGGTTGCGTTAGGCACCTTCACCGGAAAGGGAAATTCCTTGTCGGCAGCGACGCGAACCAAAAGCAGGCGGATGGCGTCAGAAACCGACAGGCCCATTGCCGCCAAGGCTTCTGTTGCCTGATCTTTTGTCGCCGTATCGATCCGAGCGCGAACTACGGTATCTGTTGCCATGCTATGACTCCTCTAGTTGAGCCACAATGTAGCTACAGACTACCAACTACGCAAGCCTGTTGAGACTTTCGTCTACCGCAGTGCCGCCGCGATGTTGCCGCCATCCACCGTCGTCACGTCGGCGGTGGTCCGGTCGGCCAGCGCGTGGTGCAGGAACGCCTGCGCCACGTCCTGCGCCGTCACTTCCTGGCCGAGCAGATTGCCGGACATGTAGTCCTTCTCCGACACGCCGCGCGCGCCCGAACGGCTGGCGATCATGGCGTCGGTCAAAAGCCCCGAGCGGATGCGGTCGGCATTGACGGCGTTGGAGCGGATGCCGTGCGCGCCATAGTCGAGCGCGTATTGCCTGGACAGGAACAGGGTCGCCGCCTTCGGCACTCCATAGGCGCCGAACTTCGGGCCCGGATTGACTGCTTGTTTGGAGGTGTTGAACAACAACACGCCGCCTGTGCCCTGTTCGAGCATGATGCGCACGGCGTTCTGCGCCACCGACTGGTGGGCGAAGAAGTTGAGCTCGAAACTCCTGCGCAAAAGCGCATCGTCGAGTTCGCCGATCCGGCCTTCCCAGGCAGCACCGGCATTGGACACCAGGATGTCGACACCGCCGAACACGGCGATCGCTCTGTCGAAGGCGGCACGCACCTGTGCCGGATCGGTAATGTCGGCGGCGACACCGATCGAATTGTTGCCGGCTTTCTTCGCCGCCTCGGCGGCCTTTTCGGCGTCGAGATCGACGACGACGGCATGGGCGCCATTGTCGGCGAACAGTTTTGCCGTCGCTGCACCGATTGCGCCGGCACCGCCGGTGATCAGCACCACCTGGCCGGTCAGCGGCTTCGGCTTGTTGGAGGCGAGCTTGGCCTGCTCGAGCGACCAGTATTCGAGCGGGAACAGATCGGCCTTGGAGAGCGGATGGAACCGGCCGACGGCTTCGGCGCCGCGCACCGCCTCGATCCACATCTCGCCGACATCCGACGCGATCTTCGCATCCTTCAGCGTGCGGCCATGGCCAAACATGCCGAGGCCCGGCACCAGCGTCAGCCGTGGCATCTGGTCGAGCATGGTGCGCTTGACGTCGTCGAGCGCGTCATTGGTCTCGAAATAGGCGCGGTAATCCTTGGCGAAAGCGTCAACGTGGCTCTGGATCACAGCCCTGTAGTCGCCGGCCTTGTCTGCATCGGGCGCCGGCAGCGCCATCGGCCCGGTCTTGATGCGGATCGACAGATCGGGCGTCGACACCCCGCGTCCAGCATAATCGGCAATCTCGGCCGAATTGATGAAATCGGCGATGTCCGGCGAAGTGCGGAAGTCGCTGATCATGCGGTCGAAGCGGCCTTCGCCGCGCGCCACGGCGACGGCGCCGCGAAGCGTCGGCGCGATGGAGGCCGGTGTCGCGAGTTTTGCCGGCAAGGCCGCCTTTGCCGCCTTGGGCTTGCCGCTTACGGCAATGTAGTCCTCGGCGACGTTCACATAGTGGATCATCCGGTCGTAGGCCTGCCTGGCATCGTCGCCGAAGGTGAAGATGCCATGCTTGTCGAGGATCAGGCCCTCAACCGTGGGGTCGGCGTCGAAGATATCGGCCGCCGCCTTGGCAAGGTCGAAGCCGGGCATGATGTAGGGCACGTAACCCATCTTGCTCCCGAAGACCGTCTTCACCAGCGGCTTGGAGTCTTCCTGGTCGACGATGGCGAGGATGGCGGTCGAGTGCGTGTGGTCGACGAATTTGTGCGGCAGGAAGGCATGCAGCAGCGTCTCGACCGAAGGGTTGGGCGATGACGGGTCGATGAGGTTGACGCGTTGCAGGGCAACCATGTCCTCGTCGGCCAAACTGTTCAGCGCGCGCGCCTTGAGCAGCGGCTTGAGCTTGACCGCCGGCAGACCCTGCGGCTCGATGACGCCCATGTCCCAGCCGCTGCCCTTGACGCACAGCACGTCCCACTCGTCACCGACGAGATCGACGGCCGTCGTCTTGCAGGATGTATTGCCGCCGCCATGCAGAACCAGCCTTGGTTCGCCGCCCAGCAGCCGGGTCGTGTAGACGCGCAAGGCCAGATCGCGGCCGACGCCCTTCTTTGCATAGTCGGCAACGAGCTTTTCGGCTGCATCGTCATTCCAAAGGTTCTTCATGTTCGCTTCGTCCGGTTGCTGTCTTTGATGGTGAAACAGGAATGCCGCGACGCTTTGATGACAATGCGCCGGCGGCGAGGATGGTGGTTCCTAGGAGGCCTTTTCTGTTGCCGCGCGGGCATGATCCAAGAGCCGCTGTGCCATGCGCGCGCCGACCACAAGATGCGTGCAAAGTCCGCCCGCGATGGCCGCGAGCAGCGGTTCGAACTTGCTGTCTTCCTGCACCACCATCAGCCGTCTGGCGATGGGGCGCAGCGAGGACAGTTCGGCGGAGATCACCCGGCGGTTGTAGCTGCAGTCGAGCAGCTTGCCATCGGCGTCGATGATCTGCCCGGCAATGACGCCGGCCGCACCCTGCCTGCGCAGTTCCGCCATTTCACTTGGTGTCAGCGCGCCGCATTTGACCAGATGGCTGTCGGCGTCGACCGCGCCGACCGAGTACAGCGCCAGATCGCATTCGCTCACGCCCGACAGTTGTTCGCGGATCACCGGTTCGGCGCGCAGCGCGCGTGCCAGCTCTTCCGTCGACAGCACCAGCGGTGCGTAGAAGTTGAGCCCCTTGGCGTTGAGCCGCCGCGCGATTTCCATCGTGCACTGGTCGGGCCGGTAGGAATAGGGTGCGCCGAGATTGCCGCAGAGCTGCACCACCGTGACGTCCTGCAGGTCGGCATAAGACATGATGTCGGCGATCATGTAGACGGTGCGGCCCCAGGCGACGCCGATGCGGTCGCCCTTCTTGACCAGTTCGAGAAAGACGCTTGCCGCCAGCACGGCGATTTCCGTCGACGGGTCGGCGATATGGGCGTTTTCCGGCGCGATCCAGACGGCGTCGAGGCCCAGCGCATCCTCGAGCTTGCGCGCCAGCACGTCGTCGGTGAAAAGCTGGGTGGAGGTCGAGATGTTGACGATGCCGGTCTCGCGCGCCTTGCGCAGATACATGGCGACCGAGGCACGGGAAATGTTAAGCTGGCTCGCCACCTGGTCCTGTCGCAGGCCATGGGCATAATAGAGCCAGGCGGCCTTGTGGATGAGCTGTTCTGCCGGTCGGATCGCCATGCCGTCTCCTCGGCTGACATTATTCATGGCTCTCGACAAAAGTCAAACTCGGCAAGGGTATGCAATGCCCATCCGCCCGGCGAATCTGGATCATCATTGCGCCAAATGCGCTCCAACGGGGCATCGTTGATGGTGACGCGGCCCGAGCCTGTGATTAGAAGGTCCTAGAGAAAAGCGCGGGGAGCATGTGATGGGCAATCCTTACGAACAGGATCTCGACAAGAACGCGGCCAACCACCAGCCGCTGACACCGCTCACCTATCTGGAGCGCGCAGCCAGGACCTATCCCGACCATATCGCCATCATCCACGGCCGCCAGCGCATCGACTATCGCAATTTCTGGCAGCGCTCGCTGAAGCTCGCCTCGGCGCTCGACAAGCGCGGCGTCGGCAAGGGCGACACGGTCACCGTCATGCTGTCCAACACGCCGCCGATGCTGGAGGCGCATTTCGGCGTGCCGATGACCAAGGCGGTGCTGCACTCGCTCAACACCCGCCTCGATGCTGCGGTCATCGCCTTCCAGCTCGACCACGCGGAGACCAGGATACTGATCGTCGATCGGGAATTTTCGAGCGTCGTCAAGCAGGCCCTGGAGTTGGCTAAGGTCAAGCCGCTGGTCATCGACTACGACGATCCCGAATACGCCGCCGATGCGCCCTATCCGAAAGGCGAGCGCATTGGCGCGCTCGACTATGAGGATTTCGTCGCCGGCGGCGACGCGGACTTCGTCTGGTCGATGCCCGACGACGAATGGGATGCCATCTCGCTCAACTACACCTCCGGCACCACAGGCAATCCGAAGGGTGTCGTCTACCATCATCGCGGTGCCGCCCTGATGGCCTACACCAACACCATACATGCCGGCATGGCCAAGCACGCCGTCTATCTGTGGACGCTGCCGATGTTCCACTGCAATGGCTGGTGCTTTCCCTGGACGCTCGCCGTCCAGGCCGGCACCCATGTCTGCCTGCGCTGGGTGCGGCCGAAGCCGATCTACGATGCGATTGCCGATCTCGGCGTCACGCATCTCTGCGGCGCGCCCGTGGTCATGTCGGTGCTGATCAATGCGAAGGACGAGGACAAGCGGGAGTTCCCGCAGACGGTCACCTTCAACACGGCCGCAGCACCCCCGCCGGAAGCTGTGCTGTCGGGGATGGCCGATGCCGGCTTTGCCGTCACCCATCTCTACGGCCTGACCGAGACCTATGGCCCGGCGGTCGTCAACGAATGGCACGGCGCCTGGGACGATCTCGAAAAGCGCGAGCGCAGCGCCAAGAAGGCACGGCAGGGCGTACGCTACGCGGCACTCGAAGGCCTGACCGTCATGGACCCCGAGACGATGCAGCCGACGCCAGCCGACGGCCAGACCATCGGCGAGGTCATGTTCCGCGGCAACATCGTCATGAAGGGCTATCTGAAGAACCGCAAGGCGAGCGACGAGGCCTTTGCCGGCGGCTGGTTCCATTCCGGCGATCTCGGTGTCATGCACGCCGATGGCTACATCCAGCTCAAGGACCGCTCCAAGGACATCATCATCTCGGGTGGCGAGAACATTTCTTCGATCGAGGTCGAGGATGCGCTCTACAAACACCCCTCCGTCGCCTCTTGCGGTGTTGTCGCCAGGCCCGACGACAAATGGGGCGAGGTGCCCGTCGCCTATGTCGAGCTGAAGCCCGGCAAGAGCGCGACCGAAGCCGAGATCATCGACCACTGCCGCGCGCTGCTTGCCCGTTTCAAAGTGCCGAAGGCGGTGATCTTCGCCGAAATCCCCAAAACCTCGACCGGCAAGATCCAGAAGTTCCGGCTGCGGGAAATGGCAAAGGTCGCCTGAAACGCCGACGGCCTCTCGCGGAAAATATTTTCAGCAGTCCGCATCCTCGGGCAGCTTCGTGACGTCTATCGAATGTCACCATCTGTCACCAATCGTACGCGTACACCGAATCCGCATTGACAGGCCGCCCATTTCGATTTACGAGTGATGAAAATTGAAATTCGTCACTCGTAAATTGACAGAGGATCATGTCCGAAGCCGCCACCATAGTCGCCGAAGCCGCCCGACAGGAAAATGTGACGCGCGTTCTCGACTGCGCAGAGCGCCTGTTCCGGCACTACGGCTACGGCAAGACCAATGTCGCCGACATCGCCCGCGAACTCGGCATGTCGCCGGCCAACATCTACCGCTTCTTCGCTTCCAAGGTGGAAATCCACCAGGCGGTCTGCGGTCGGATGCTCGGCGCAAGCTATAAGATGGCCTACGAGATTGCCCATCTGCCGATCAGCGCCGAGGAGCGGCTTCGGCGCTACATACATGCCCAATACAAGATGACGATGGAAGTCATGCTCGACGAGCAGAAGGTCCACGAGATTGTCATCGTCGCGCTCGAACGGGACTGGGGCGTCATCGACAAGCATGTCGACAGCATTCACGACCTGTTTGCGGACGTGATCCGCGACGGCATCGAGGCCGGTGAGTTCAGGGAACAGGATCCGGTGACTGCGTCGCGATGCTTCGGCGCCGCCACCGTCATCCTCTGCCACCCGCAGATGGTGGCGCAGTGCCTCGCCAAGACCAACCGGGCGATGCCCGACGACCTGATCGACTATGCGATCAGGGCTCTAAAGAAATAGCTGCCGCCCGCCGGGCGTCTGTGTCGACAATTCATCTCCAGTTCGGGAGTGCCAAAGTGTCTTTGTCCAGTTCCATCCTCCGCAAGCTGCCAGTTGCCGGCCTGATGGCCGCGGCGCTCGGGCTTGCCGGCTGCTCGCAGGAGAAAGCCGAGGTCAAGGATATCATCCGTCCGGTCAAGGTCGTCGAGATCGCCCAGGCGCATGACACCCGCACGCTCTCCTATTCTGGCTCGGTACGGGCTCGCACCGAAAGCGCATTGGCTTTCCGCGTCAACGGCAAGATCACCGAGCGCCTCGTCGACATCGGCCAGCATGTGGCCTCGGGCGACGTCCTCGCCCGGATCGATCCCATTGACTACGATCTTTCGGTCAAGAGTGCGCAGGCAGCACTTGATGCCGCCGATCGGCAGGTCGAGACATCAGAGCTTGCCCGCAAGCGCGCCGAACAGCTGTTTGACAAGAAATTCGCGCCGAAATCGCAGCTCGAACAGGCAACGCTGAGCTATGACCAGGCGGTCGCCACCCGCGATTCCGCCCGCTCGACGCTTGCCCAAGCCAGGAACCAGGTCGGCTATACCGATCTCAAGGCCGACAGGGCCGGCATCGTCACGGCTGTCAGTGCCGATGTCGGCCAAGTGGTCGGCTCCGGCTCGCCGGTGGTCACCGTCGCCGTCGACGGCGAAAAGGAAGTGCTGATCGCCGTCCCGGAAATGGAAATCGCCGAATTCAAGCCGGGCAAGGTCGTGAAGGCGGGCTTTTGGTCCGACGACGCGCTGGCGCTAGACGGCAAGGTCCGTGAAGTCGCCGGCAGCGCCGATCCGCAGTCGCGCACCTTTGCCGTCCGCGTCAGCCTGCCCAAGGATCCGCGCGTGCTTCTCGGCATGACCGCCAGCATCGAAGCCTCGGCCGCCAATGAGCGGCAGCTCGTCTCGATCCCGCTGAGCGCACTGGCCGAGCAAGGCACCCAATCGATCGTTTGGACCGTCGATCGTGGCGCCGACACTGTTCATGCCCGCCCGGTCAAGGTTGCAGAATTCGCCGCCGATGGCGTGCGTGTCGCCGAGGGTTTGAAACCTGGCGATGTCGTGGTCGCTGCCGGCACGCAGTTCATGACCGAGAACCTGAAGGTGAAGCTCGCCGGTGACACCTTGCTGCAATCCGCGTCCGCTGCGGGTGACGGCGGCGACACCAAGCAGGTGCGCTGACAACAGACAACCGGCTGCGCGTTCCCGCAGCCGCTGGTTTCCGGGCGGCAAGCGCCCACCCGAGACGCTCGATTGATGTAACCCCCACATCGATTTTCGCGTCCCACCGCGATGAGCGTTTCTCCTCTCGGAGAGCCTTACCGCCCGGAAGCCACTCCGAACCTCGATTGCTGAACAGATGGATCTGCATCCATGACCAATTCCACGGAAGAGAAGCGGCCCTTCAACCTGTCGCGCTGGGCAATAGGCCATCCGTCTATTGCGCGGTTCCTGTTCGGCTTGATCATCATTTCCGGCGCGCTCGGCCTGATGCGTATGGGCCAGAAGGAAGATCCCGATTTCACCTTCCGGGTCATGGTCGTCCAGGCAATTTGGCCGGGCTCGTCGATCCAGGAGATGGAAGACCAGGTCGTCAACAAGATCGAGCGCAAGCTGCAGGAAACGCCGCATCTCGACTTCGTGCGCTCCTTCACCCGCGCCGGCAGCGCCATCATCACGGTCCAGATCAAGGGCGACACCAACACCGCCGAGGTGACCGACGCCTTCTATCAGGTGCGCAAGAAAGTCGGCGATATATCAGGCGATCTGCCGCAAGGCCTGCTCGGGCCCTATTTCAACGATGAGTTCGGTGACACTTTCATCACGCTGCATTCGATCAGCGGTGACGGCTTCAGTTATCCCGAGCTGAAGAAGTTCGCTATCCAGGCGCGCGACATGCTTTTGACGACGCCCGGCGTCGAGAAGGCCGTGATCATCGGCGACCAGCCGGAAAAGCTCTATATCGACGTGTCGTCCAAGGCGCTCGCCGAACGCGGCCTGACGCTGACCGATCTGCAGAACGCGATCAAGGGACAGAACAATGTCGATCCGGCCGGATCCGTCGACACCGGCACCAATTCGGTGCGCATTTCCGTCGAAGGCGACGTCGCCAAGGTAGAGGACATCCGAAACCTGCGCCTGCGCGCCGGCGGCCAGGTCACAAGGCTGGGCGACATCGCCACGGTGACCTCGGGGCTGGAAGATCCGTTCCAGCGCAAATACCGTTTCAACGGTCATGACAGCGTGCAGCTTGGCGTCGTCATGGCCAAAGGCTTCAAGGTTACCGATGTCGGCAAGGACGTCGAGGCCACCTACAAGCGCTTCGAGGAGGCGCTGCCCTATGGTGTTTCGGTCGACCAGATTTCCGATCAGCCGGGCGTCGTCACGGATGCGGTGGCCGAGTTCATGCATGCGCTCGGCGAGGCGCTGCTGATCGTGCTCGTCGTCTCGTTCCTGTCGATCGGCTGGCGCTCGGGCCTCATCATCGCCATCACCATCCCGCTGGTGCTCGCCGCCACCTTCGCCATCATGTACGAACTCGGCATCGACCTGCAGCGCATCTCGCTCGGCGCGCTGATCATCGCGCTCGGCCTGCTCGTCGACGACGCCATGATCGTCGTCGAAATGATGGAGCGCAAGCTGGAAGAGGGGCTGGTCAAGATCGAGGCGGCAAGCTTCGCCTATTCCTCGACCGCCTTCCCGATGCTGACCGGCACGCTGATCACCACGGCCGGCTTCATCCCGGTCGGCTTCGCCGCCTCGACGGCCGGCGAATATGTCCGCACCCTGTTCTATGTCGTCGGCATCGCGCTGGTCGTCTCCTGGTTCGTCGCGGTGTATTTCACGCCATGGCTCGGCAACATGATCCTCAAGCAGCGCAAGCATGCCGGCAGCCACCACGACGCCTTTGACACGCGCTTCTATCGCCGGCTGCGCGGAACCGTCGGCTGGGCGGTGCGCCATCGCATCATCGTCCTGACGATGACGCTGGCGACCTTCGGCACCAGCCTGTGGGCGTTCCAGTTCATCCCGCAGAACTTCTTTCCGCAGTCTTCGCGTCCGGAAATCCTCGTCGATCTCTGGCTGCCGGAAGGCACCAGCGTCAAGGAGGTCGAAGCACAGGCCAAGGCGCTAGAAGCCAAGATGATGGACGACAAGGACAAGCGCTTCATCGCCACCTATATCGGCGAGGGTGCGCCGCGCTTCTTCCTGCCGCTCGATCAGCAGCTGAGCAACCCGAACTTTGCCCAGCTGCTCGTCATGGCCAATGACGAACCGGCCCGCGAACGGCTGATCGTCAAATTGCGCACCGTCCTGGCCGAGGATTTTCCGTCGATCCGCGCCAAGGTCGACCGTCTGTTCCTCGGTCCGCCGACCGGATGGCCGGTGCAGATGCGCGTCATGGGGCCGGATCGCCAGGAGGTACGCCGCATCGCCGACCAGGTGAAGGCGAAGTTCCGTGAGGATCCGCTTCTTGGCGCAGTCCATGACGACTGGCTCGAACCGGTGCCGGCCATGAAGCTGGACATCGACCAGGATCGCGCCCGTGCGCTCGGCGTCACCTCGCAGCGCATCCGCCAGACGCTGCGGGCGGCTATGTCCGGCGTGCCGCTCGACGACTTCCGCGACGGCGAGGAGACGGTGTCGATCGTCGCCCGCGAGCCGGATGCCAGCCGCAGCCTGCTGTCCTCGGTCGACTCCGTCTATATTCCGACCGATTTCGGCGGGTCCGTGCCGCTGTCGCAGGTGGCCAAGGTTGTGCCGGTGCTGGAGCAAGGCATCGAATGGCGCCGCGACCGCTTGCCGACCATCAGCGTGCGGGCGACGTTGCCCGACGGCGTGCAGTCCAACGACGTCATCACCAAGATGTACAAGGATATGCAGGGCCTGCGTAACGGGCTGGCGCCCGGCTACAAGATCGAAATCCAGGGCGGTGCGGAGGATTCGGCGGAAAGCCAGGCCTCGATCGCAGCCAAGGCGCCGATCATGCTGGCCGTCATCGTCGTGCTGTTGATGATCCAGCTGCAGCATTTCGGCAAGGCGATGCTGGTTCTGGCAACCGGTCCTCTCGGCATCATCGGTGCCGCGGCCGCCCTTTTGATCAGCGGCGCGCCGTTCGGCTTCGTCGCCATCCTCGGTGTCATCGCGCTGCTCGGCATCATCATGCGCAACTCGATCATCCTGGTCGATCAGATCGACCAGGATATCGCGAGAGGCATGGAACGCTCCGAAGCGATCATCGGCTCGGCCGTGCGCCGCTTCCGGCCGATCGTGCTGACGGCGATGACGGCGGTGCTGGCACTGATCCCGATCTCGCGCGGCGTGTTCTGGGGGCCGCTCGCCTACGCCATGATGGGCGGCATCCTCGTCGCCACCGTGTTGACCATCCTGGTTCTGCCGGCTGGCTACGCGCTGTTCTTCGGCCGCGAGCCCAAGAGGGTTGCCGAGAAGGAAGACGATCTGGCGGCCAGCGAAAAAGCCGAAAGGCCCCAACTGGCTCTGGCGGCAGAGTAAACGACAATCGGCCGGTCGAGTTTCGACCGGCCGATTGTCCACTTTGTTACGGCGGGCTGCCGACTTTTCAGGAACGTCAGATGACGAAGAACCAGTTGGCTAGCAGCATCACCACCACGCCGGCGACCAGCGTCAGATAGGGCAGCATGCCCGCCTTTTTGACCGCGAGGTCGGCTCCCGTCATGCCGAGGTCGGCCAGCATGTGGTCGGGGAACTTGCCCTTGTCCTGGACGTAGTGACGGAAGCAGAACACCGGGATGATCAGCGCCGCTGTGATCAGTCCTGCCCACAGCGCCATCGGGTTCCACACCTTGGCGCCGGCGCCCATGAAGATGGCGTTGACATAGGCGAAGATCGCCCCGATCCCGAGCAGCCAGCTCGGTGCCTTCCAAGGCCGCGCGATATGGCCGTTGTCGATGCGGTGGATCCAGCCGGCATTGAGGTTGAGGAAGTTGAAGATGATATAGCCGCAGTTCGACACGGCGAGGATGAAGAAGAAGCTCGTTGCGTCGGCCGAGGCGATGGCCAGCACGATCAGGTTGAAGACGAGATCGGTCCACATGGCGCGGGTCGGCGCGCCGTGCTCGTTGACGTGGCTGAGATAGCGCGGCAGCCAGCCGTCGACCGAGCCCTGGTAGAGCGTGCGCGAGGAGCCGGCCATCGCCGTCATGATGCACAGCACCAGCGCCAGGATCATCAGCATCACCAGCAGGCTGTGGATCAGCGCACCGCCACCGACCATGCCGGCCAATGCGTCGGCGACGCCAGAACCATCGACGATCGGCGTTGCCAGCATGCCGTTGAGGCCGAGCACGCCCTGGAAGGTGAAGGGCACCAGGATGAACAGCAGCATGCACAAAAGGCCGGAATAGAAGATCGCCTTGAACGTGTCGGTACCGGGGTTCTTGAACTCCGAGGTGTAGCAGACGGCGGTCTCGAAGCCGTAGGTCGACCAGGCGGCGATGAACATGCCGCCGAGCACCAGCGTCCAGCCGGCGATGTTCCAGGCGCCGGGTTCAGGTGCATAGGCAGCCGCCAGAGGTACCAGCGGCGAGAAATTCGCCCAGTTGATCTGGCTGGTGACGATCGGCACGACACCGACGATCAGCATCGGGATGATGACCAGCAGGCCGATATATTTCTGCACATTGGCCGTGCCGAGGATGCCGCGATGCTGGATGGCGAAGATGATCAGCATCAGCACCGCGCCGATGAAGAAGGTCGCGTTGAACGTGAACGAGACTGGTCCCAGCGTGTGGCTGTAAAGCGTCCAGTTGCGGATGGCCGGGGTTGCCGCGGCGGTCACCGCCGTGATGGCGTCGGCGGCACTCGTCCCGGCATGCGCGGCGATATAGGCGACGACATCCGGCGAGGCGTCGGTGAACAGCGGCACCGGCGCCAGCGCGTTGAGGATATAGGCGGCGGCGATCGAGCAACCGAGCGAAAGCACCGGCGACCAGGCGAACCAGTTGCACCACACCGATAGCGGCGCGATGAACTTGGAATAGCGCAGCCAGGCGGTGGCGCCGTAGATCGAGGCACCGCCGGATTTGTTCGGGAACAGGCCGGCGATCTCCGCATAGGTGAAGGATTGCAGGAAGCCCATGATCATGGAGAAGATCCAGATCGCGAAGGCCAGCGTGCCGGTCGTGCCGGCAATGCCGCCGATCGAAAACAGGACGAGGGCAGGGACGCCGCTCGCCACCCAGAAGGCGCCGCGCCAGTCGATATTCCGGTGCAGCTTGCCTTCCGCAAGCGGCTCCAGGGCAGTTACTATTGTGCTCATGTGTCTTGGTTCCCCTTTTTTGATGTTCCCCGTTCGTGACGGCCGCGACTTCGCGAGGCTTCATCATCGACGCATGCATTGAGCGACTGCCGGTGTTTCCACTCAGTCGTATTTTTTTCTTAACAGTGAAGATTGATCCGGCGCGCTTTCAGGTCAAGCGTTTTGTGAAGCCATGCACATCACGCTTGTGAGCGTAGGATCCACGTGACCGGTGAAATTACAGACCGGCCGACCTGTTTGTCGTGAAAACGGTCCTCAGGAGCGCGGTTTGGTCTTCTGCGGATCGTAATGCGCAAAGGCGACGACACGCGCTGGCAGCCGCTTGGCATGGCTGTCGAGCTTGCCGATCTCGACTTCGGTACCGATCGCGGCGTGGGTGACGTCGAGCCTGGCAAGCGCGATGTTCTTGTTCAGCACTGGCGAGCGCATGCCTGACGTGACCACACCGATCTGGGCGCGGCCGACATGGACGCAGTCGCCGTGACGGACAGCGACATTGGCATCGATGTCGAGCCCGACCAGTTTTGTCTGCGGGTGCTCTTTTCGACGGATCAGCGCCTCGCGGCCGATGAAATCGTCGGTCTTGCTCTTCAGCGGCACGGTGAAGCCGATGCCGGCCTCGAAGGGGTCGGTCTGGTCGGAAAATTCATAGCCGGCGAAGATCAGCCCGGCCTCGATGCGCACCATGTCGAGCGCCTGCAGCCCCATCGGTTTCAGTCCGTGCGGCTGGCCGGCCTCCCAGATGGCGTCGAACACCTTTTCGGCATCGCGCGGATGGCACCAGATCTCGTAGCCGAGTTCGCCGGTGTAGCCGGTGCGCGAGACGACGACGGGAATGCCGTTGCCGCCACCGATGCGCGCCACCGCAAAGCGGAACCATTCGAGTTCATCGATCGACGGCTGCAGCGGCGAGGTCCAGATGACTTCTCGGAGGATGTCGCGGCTCTTCGGTCCCTGCACGGCGACATTGTGCATCTGGTCGGTGGAGGAACGCACCAGCACGTTGAGCCCCAGCTTTGCCGCTGTCTCGCGCAGCCATTCGCCGGACAGATCATCGCCGCCGACCCAGCGGAAATTGTCCTTGCCGAGCCGCAGCAGCGTGCCGTCGTCGATCATGCCGCCGTGCTCGTAGCACATGGCGGAATAGACGACCTGGCCGACGCCAAGCTTCTTCACGTCGCGGGTCAGCGTGTACTGTAACAGAGCCTCGGAATCCGGGCCGGTGACCTCGAACTTGCGCAGCGGTGACAGGTCCATGATCACGGCATCCTGCCGGCAGGCCCAGTATTCGGCGATCGGCCCGTCCTTGGCGAAGGAATTGGCCAGCCAATAGCCCCTGTACTCCTGAAAGTTACGGGTGTGCTTGGCAAAGCTCGAATGAAAGGATGTCTCGCGGGTCATTTTCGGTTCCGAATCGGGCGTCATGCGTCTGGCGATCGCTCGCGAGAATTTGTGCTGGCCGGAATAGGTGCGCACATGGATGTCGGTCGGGTTCCAGCCATTGGCCGGCGTCGTGTCGTCGGGACAGGCGGAGGAAACGCAGACGATGTCGGTGAGCGCGCGCAACAGCACATAGTCGCCCGGTCGCGACCACGGCTCGTCGGACACCATGACGCCATGCGCGTCGATCGCGGTGTTGAAGAAGAAGTTGATCGCCATCCAGCCGGCGCGGGGCGTGACGCCCTTGTCGGCCAGCGCGCGATTAAAGTTCTCCGAGCAGTTGGTGTGGCCGGGGTAACCGATGTCGTCGTAATATTTGGCCGCGCAAGCGAGCGCGAACGCATCGTGCCGGCCGCATGTGTCCCGAACCACCTCGACCAGCGGCTCCATGTCCTGGTCGTAGTATTTCGAATGCAGGCCGGGCATCGGGTAGCTCGACCCCATCAGCGTGCGGGTCGTCGTCACGTCGAGCGGATGGTCGAGACCCTTGTCCAGCTTGCGCGCCGAAAAGCACTGGAAGTCGGTGCACTGGCGCCCGTCGACATCGATGATCTGCAGATAGTCGCCCGCCTTGACGAAATAGGATTCCGCCGTCGCCGAATGGACCCGCAAATCGAGCACCGGATCGGCCAGCGGATCGGCCAATTGCGATTTCGCGGCCGGGCGGATCGTGGCGCGCCGGACGATGACGGTCAGTGGCGTCGCCGTGTCGTGACCGTCGACCAGCATCGGCCCACCCGGGGCGGCGATGATCATCGCGCCGTCGCGTGCGACGGTGAAAGCCTGCTCGGTGCCGGCCGGCGTGGCGCCACCGAACACGCACACCGCCTTGGCTTGATCCAACTGTACCTGCCGGCGCGCAAGCCCGCGGCGCAGGGATGCCAGACTGTCGTCGCCTTCAGTCAACACGGCCTTGATGCCGGTGGCATTGCTGTTCGATGTCGCGCCAAAAATGCCGGGGTCGGTTGCGCCGGTCTTGTCCCAGGCCAGCAACTCGCAGGCCTGGCCACCCTCGACATTGTGCACAGCGATCGTGTCTCCGGCCTCGATGTCGATCAGCACCGCGCCGTTGCCCTGGATCGTATAACGCTCCATGCCCGGCGGCAGCGCGATCTGGCCAGGCCTCAGGATCAGGCTCGGCCAGGGCGGTCCGGCTGCAATTGCGGGGTAGGGCGACTGGCTCATCTCAGCCCTGCGGTTCGAGAAACAAGTTTGCCTGTGTGTGAAATTATTTTAGCAGCAAGAATAGCAGTGCGGTTGCGTTTGGCAAGGCGAAGGTGGCGTCGGGACGCGATCGGTTCAGGTTGAATTTCACAGATCAGCCTTGTCTTCCAAACGTCAGCGCTGCCCCTCATCTGGCTGCCGCCATCTTCTCCCGTAAACGGGGCGAAGGACGCTATCGTCTCCGATTTCGCCAAGTGCCAACGCCAAAGAGATGGCGCGGCATTGCGGCCAGCCTCTTTCTCCCCGTTTACGGGGAGAAATGCCCGGCAGGGCAATGAGGGGCAGCGCCGAGATCTAAAGTTCCTCGGAATGGCTGACGTCGACGTCATATTCCGCTGCCGCATCAAGCATCGTGCCCCACAGGCTTTCGGCAAAAGTCGCAAACACCAGAAGATTGAACACCGCCAGCCCATCCGGACGATCGCCCCCGCGCCAGAGCGTGGCGCTGGTGTGATCCATCGACGTCGCGGCAGCAGCGCCAATCGGGAACGCTCCAGCGTGCAGATCGATCGACGACAGCTTGGCCAGCATGGCGCGCGCATTGGCTCCGGAAATGCTGATCAGGACCCGCGCATGCGACTGGTCGGACAGCGAGGCGGCACCGGACAATGCCGGCGCCAGCGTCTGCATCGTGTGCTTGCCGCCCTTCGACAGCACGAAGAACTGATCCGGTCCCGACCAGATCAGCGTGGCGTCCTTGGCCTGTATCGCATTGGGCGCATCAGGGGCCGCCACGCCAAAACGGGCCTTGGCGGCTTTCGCCAGCTCAGCCGCTCGGCCGCGTCGCGCCATCACCTGGATCAGGTCAAAATTGCGAATCTCGGTCAGCGAAACGCCGGCGTCGGTGCTGTTTGCACCATGCGCGCCGGCGACAAGCGCATGCTCGAGCGGACTGCGGGGAACCCAGGAAAACTCAGCCACGCTGGCGCCCTCCATCCGGATCGTAGAAGACGGGATTGCACAGTTCGACATCATAATCCTCACCGCGCAACGGATCATGCGCGTGAACGATTTCGCCGATCCGCTCGCGGCCGCGCTCGACCAAGGCCAACCCGATCCACTGATCCAACGTCGGCGAGAAGCAGACCGAGGTGATATAGCCCTGGTCGTTGCCGGGGCCGGGCGTCTGACCCTTCGGGATGATGTGCGCGCCAGAGCGCAAGCGGCGGCCCTTGTCGGTCGGCTTGATGCCGACCACGACCTGGCGATCCGGGGCGATCAGTGCCTCGCGTCCGGCCATCACGCGGCCGATGAAATCCTTCTTGGTCGACATCATTTTGCCGAGGCCAAGATCGGCGGCTGTCGTCGTGCCGCTCAGTTCCGGTCCGGCGACGTGACCTTTTTCAACGCGCATGACGCCGAGCGCCTCGGTGCCGTAAGGCGTCACACCGAACGGCGCGCCGGCCAGCATCAGATTGCGTGCCATGGCGTCGCCGAAGCGTGCCGGCACGGAGATCTCGAAGGCCATTTCGCCGGAAAACGAGATGCGGAACAGCCGCGCCTTGAGTCCGCCGCGCAAGCTGACTTCCCGCGCGCCCATGAACGGAAAGCCTTCGTTCGACAGGTCTTCAGACGGATCGACGATCTCCTTGAGCAGATCGCGTGTCCTGGGACCGGCAATCGAGAATTGCGCCCACTGGTCGGAGACCGAGGTCAGTTGTACGTCGAGTTCGGGGAACAGCACCTGGCGGCAGAATTCGAGATGCTGCATCACCAGCCCGGCCTTGGCGGTGGTGGTGGTCAGGAAATAATGATCCTCGGCCAGCCGCGACGTGGTGCCGTCGTCATAGACGATGCCGTCCTCGCGCAGCATCAGCCCGTAGCGTGCTTTTCCCACCGCAAGATTGGAGAAGGTGTTGATGTAGACGCGGTCGAGGAAGGCGCCGGCATCGCGACCGTGCACGTCGATCTTGCCGAGCGTCGAGACATCGCAGAAGCCGACGCCGCCGCGCACCGCCTTGACCTCGCGGGTCACCGATTCCAGCCAGTCCTTCTCGCCCGCGCGGGGGTACCACTGTGCCCGCTTCCACAGCCCGGTGTCGACGAAGATCGCACCCTGTTCCACGGCCCAGTGATGCGACGGCGTCAGCCTTGTGGCATGGAATGTCTCGTCGCGATGATGACCGGCGAAGGCGCCGATGGCGACCGGCACGTAAGGAGGCCGGTAGATCGTCGTCCCGGTCTCGGGAATGGAACGGCCGCTCACTGCAGCCATGATGGCGAGGCCGGCGACATTCGAGGTCTTGCCCTGGTCGGTGGCCATGCCGAGCGTCGTATAGCGCTTCAGGTGCTCGACCGATTCAAAGCCCTCGCGCTGCGCCAGTTCGATGTCGGAAGCGGTGACATCGTGCTGGTAATCGACAAAGGCTTTTCCCCTGCCGGCGACATGCCAGAGCGGCGTCAGCGAAAACGCCTCGTCGTCGGCGACAGGCGCAATGCCCGTCGTGCCGCTGTGCCCTGCATCACGTGCTGCCGCCGCGCCGGCGGCAAATCCCTGGCTCAGGCAGGCGCCGAGCCCGAAATCGCCATTGGCGGCGCCGGCGGCAACCATGCCCGGAGGGGCGCCATCCGGCACGAAGGCTGATATGTCGTCACGCCATGTCGGCCGGCCGCGATGGTATGAGGTCAATCCGACCGCCGGGTTCCAGCCGCCGGAAACGGCGAGGCCGTCGGCTTCGACTTCCGCGCGCGCGCCGCCGGTCAGCGACACCGCGATTTTCCGGACACCGCCCTTGCCGCCATCGACGCCGCTGACCGAGCCGTGCAGCACCGCGAAGCCACCCTTGGAGGCCAGCGAACGATGGGCTGGAGATACATCAGGCCGTGCGTCGATGACCGCTGCGATCTGAAGTCCAGCACCGAGCGCGGTCTCGACCGTGCGCCAGCCATCCTCATTGTTGGTGAACAGCGCGATGCGTTTGGCCGGCGTCGCGGCATAGCGAGCGATGTAGGTTCGCACGGCGGAGGCCATCATCACACCGGGCGTGTCGTTGCCGGCAAAAACGATCGGCCGTTCGATGGCGCCGGCCGCGACGATGCAGCGTTTGGCCACGATCCGCCACAGCCGCTGGCGCACGTGATGCTCGGGCGGTGAGGGCAAATGATCGTTGACCCGCTCGACCGCGCCATAGGTGCCGCCATCATAGACGCCAAACAGCGTTGTGCGGTTCATGATGCGAACGTCGGGCATATCTGCCAGTTCGGCTAGCGTCCGCGACAGCCACTCGGCTGCCGGCAGGCCGTCGATCGTGCCGCCGTCCGACAGCAAGCGGCCGCCGAGCGTGAAATCTTCCTCGCACAGGATGACGCGGGCACCACAGCGGCCGGCCGCCAATGCCGCGGCCAAACCGGCCGGACCGGAACCGGCGATCAGCACATCGCAATGCGCCCATGCCTTGTCGTAGTGGTCCGGATCGGCAACACCGGCGGCGCGGCCAAGGCCGGCGGCACGGCGGATCGCCGGCTCATAGATCGCTTCCCAAAACTTCGCCGGCCACATGAAGGTCTTGTAGTAGAAGCCGGCAACGAAGATCGGCGCGAACAGCTGGTTCACCGACATCACATCGTGGCGCAGCGACGGCCAGCGGTTCTGGCTCGCGGCTTCCAGCCCGTCATAGAGCTCGGCCGTCGTCGCCTTGGTGTTAGGCTCGCGCCTAGCGCCCGTGCGCAGTTCGACCAGCGCGTTTGGCTCTTCCGAACCGGCGGTGAGGATGCCGCGCGGGCGATGGTACTTGAACGAGCGGCCGACCAGCTTGACGCCATTGGCGATCAGCGCCGAGGCCAGCGTGTCGCCCTGGAAGCCGGAGAAAGCCTTGCCGTCGAAGCGGAAGTTCAGTGGCGCCGAGCGGTCGACAAGACCGCCGGAAGGGAGACGGTGGGATTGGCTGGAGGTCATGACTGCCGACCCTCCATGAGTTCGATGATATGCGAGCGGGTGGCGCCGAACCTTACCCTCCCCCTTGTGGGGAGGGTCGCTGCGAAGCAGCGGGGTGGGGGTGCGGCGCCGGGGGGGCCCCCCCCCCCCGCGGGGGGCGCCCCCCCCCCGCCGGGGGGGGGGGGGGGGGGGGGGGGGGGGGCCGGCGGCGGCGGGGGGGGAAAAAAAAAACGGCGGCCCCCCCCCGCGCG
>NZ_JAMYRC010000018.1:0-108492 GCF_040321205.1 Mesorhizobium sp. M0496
TTACGGGCGGACAGCTCGGCCACCTTCGGTTTTGCAACGGATGGCGCGGCCCCCTCGGGCGCGTTGGACGCTATTAGCCCGGCTAGGGCGCGCGGCGAGGTGACGGCCAAGGCCATCGCCGTCAATGCGCTGATCGCCAACTATCTCAAGGCGCCGGCGATCGCAGGTTCGATCAAGGCCGACAGCGTCACCTCGGGAACCACGGAAATCGGCGGCATCGCCGTCGACCTGAAGCGCGATGGCGACTGGACCAATTTCACCGGCGGCGCTACCATTTCGGGCATTCCGGCAACCGCTGCCGGCCGGGTGAAGATCGCCGATGGCACGACCAGCATCGAGATCGCCTCAGGCGAGGCCACGGTTCACGGCATCAAGGCGGCAATCGCTCAAGCTTCGACGTTGAGCATCGCCAACGGCACGACCAGCATCGAAAGACTGGCACTCGATGTCGGTGGCGGCTCGGTGACCTTGTCCGGTACCGCTGGCCAGACGCTCAATCTCGCGGCGCAATTCTCGGCACTGCCGGCAGCACTGGTCAATGATTTTTCGCCCGGCCTCGATGCGGTGGGCACGCTCGGCGGCACGGCGCAAGTGAGCGGATCGCCGGCCGCTCCCGACGTCCATTTCAACGCGCAACTGGCTGGCATCGAAACCAGCCAGACCCGCCAGGCCGGGCTCGGGCCGCTCGCTGTCGATGCGGCCGGCAGCTACACCATGGCCGGCGGCGTTGTGCTCGATCATGCGACGCTTTCCGGCGACAAGATTTCCGGCAAGGCGGCCGGAACCCTCAACCCGAACGGCGCCAGCGATTTCGTGTTGGATCTCATCTCATCCGGCCCCAGCCTGCCTCTGACGGTCGGCAGCGCCGAGAGCCCGGTCAAGGTCGAGATCCAGTCCTTGTCGGCAAAGGTGGCGGGCGAGAGCACGCGGGCCCGTCTGGATGTGTCTGCGATCCTACCCTCGATCACCACCAGCCCGGCGAAGGTGGATGGGCTTGTCTTGGCATTGCATTCGGATGCATTCGATCTCAAGAACCGCGCAGGACCGGTTTCCGGCACGGTGTCGGTGGACAAGGTCGGTCTCGACAATCTCGTGATCGCACCTCTGATCGCCGGCAAGGTCACGGCAGCGCTCAGCGGCCGCTTGACAGCCGACGCGGTCGCCATCGACAGCGGCTCGCTCAAGAGCGATGCGCTGAACAGCCAGGTAGCGGGCCAAGTGTCGCTGCGCGACGGCGCCATGGACCTCAATCTGACGGCGGATGCCCCATCATCGGCCTTGCCGGCGGCGGTGCGCGGCATGCTTGGTGAACGCGCGCAGATCAGCGCCACGCTGAAGCGCGACCCCAATGGCAGTATCGATATAGGCGGATTGAAGCTGACCTCGGGCGCGCTGGCCGCGCAGGGGCAAGCCAGCCTTGCCGACAATAAGGTGGCCGCCGACATCAAGGGCGCGCTGAGCGACATCTCGCTGCTGTCGAAAGACGCCAAGGGCGCCATCGCTTTTGCGTTGAACGCACAGGGACCAGCGACCGCGCCGGATCTGTCGCTGACGGTCGACAGCGACCGGCTGCTGGTGGCGGCGCGCGAGATCACCGGGCTGAAGCTGACCGCTACCGGCAAGGCCGATGCCGCCAACCCGGCGGCAAATGTGCAATTGACCGGCAATGTCGCCGGCCAGGCACTGCAAGGCAGCGCGGTGCTGGCGACGGCGGACGGCAAAAGCGCCATCAACGGCCTGCTGCTGTCGCTCGGCAAGAACAGGATTTCCGGCGATCTGGCGCTGGATGAGAAGTTCGTGCCGGCCGGCACGATTGCGCTCGACCTGCCCGATATCGGCCCGCTGGCGGCGCTGGCGCTGGAAAAGGCCGAAGGCGACGTGCGCGGCACGATTGCTTTCTCGAAGAACGGCACCGCACCGCAGGTCGCGATCAAGGCGACGACAGCGTCGGTTACGCGGGGCGACCTTCAGGCGAAAGCTGTCTCTATCGATGCCCTGGTCGCCAACTATCTGGCAGTACCCGTGATCTCCGGAAAAATCCGCGCCGACACCGTCACGTCAGGCGGCACCGTGATCAGCGGCATCGATGTCGACTTGAAGCGCGACGGCGACTGGACCGGCTTTTCCGGCGGCGCAACCGTCAAGGGCATTCCGGCGCGGGCCGCTGGCCGGGTGAAAGTGGCCAACGGCACGACGACCATCGAGCTTGCGTCCGGCCAGGCGACAGTCCAGGGCATCAAGGCGGCCATCGCCCAGGCCTCGACCGTCAGCATTGCCAATGGCGCGACGACGCTGGACCGTCTCGTGCTCAACCTTGGCGGCGGCACGGCGACGGTGACCGGCAAGGTCGGCACGGCGCTCGACATCAATGCGACGCTGGCGCGGGTGCCGATGTCGCTTGCGAACAGTTTCTCGGCCGGCCTCGACGCCGCCGGCTCGATTTCGGGCACGGTGAAGGTGACGGGTGCACCGGCGAGCCCTGCGGTCGCCTTCAACATCGACGCGGCGGGTGTGCAGACATCGCAGACCCGAGGTGCTGGTCTCGGGGCGGTGAGTGTCTCCTCGTCCGGCACCTTTGCCGCCAACAAGCTGGCCTTCACCGCCAATGTCAGCGATGGCGCCGGCCTTGGCCTCAAGGGCGGCGGCACCGTGACGACGGCCGGTACGCCGGCGCTGGTGCTCGATTTCAATGGCGCCGTGCCGTTCGGCCTGCTCAGCCAGAAGCTCGCCGCGCAAGGCATGTCGCTGTCTGGAACCGCCAATGTCAACGTGCAGGTGCGAGGTCCCGCGACATCGCCTGTCATCGGCGGCAGCGTCGGCACCTCCGGCGCGCGCCTTGTGGATGCGCGCTCGGGCCTCGCGGTCAACGATCTCGCCGCCGATGTCTCGATTGCCGGCGGCGTGGCCAGGATCAACCGGCTGACCGGAACGCTGTCGACGCGCGGCAGCCTGTCGGCCAGCGGCACCGTCGGCATCACCCCGGCGCAGGGTTTCCCGGCCGACCTGTCGATCAAGCTGGTCGACGGCCGCTATACGGACGGAAGGGTGGTGACCGCCAATCTTGGCGGCGACCTGACGATCAGGGGACCGCTGACTTCCGCACCGGTAATTGCCGGTACCATCAACCTCGCCAAGACGGTGATTACGGTTCCAGACAAATTGCCGGGCTCGCTTGCGGCGCTCGACGTCAAGCACAAGAACGCGCCGGGTGCGGTACGGGCGCAGGACAAGGCGCTGCGGCCGCCGACGACAAGCGGCAAGGGCGGCGGCACGGGCCTTGCCCTCGATGTCACGGTCAATGCGCAGAACCAGATCTTCATCCAGGGCAGGGGCGTCGATGCCGAACTCGGCGGCTCGCTCAAGCTGACCGGCCCGGCCTCGTCGCCGCAAGCGGTCGGCACCTTCACCTTGCAGCGCGGCCGGCTGTCGATTCTCGGTAAGCGGCTGACCTTCACCGAAGGCACGGTCGGCTTCTCCGGCTCGCTGGTGCCCTATCTCAACCTGACGGCGACAACCACGACGACCAGCACTACCGTCACCATCCTGGTGTCGGGCGAGGCGACCAATCCGAAATTCACCTTCTCCTCGGTGCCGGCGCTGCCCGAGGACGAGGTGCTGGCGCAATTGATCTTCGGCCGCTCGATGTCGAACCTGTCGCCGCTGCAGATCGCCCAGCTCGCAGAGGCGGCCGGGCAACTGGCCGGTGTCGGCGGCTCGACGTCGCTGCTGGAAAACCTGCGCAGCGCCATCGGCGTCGACGATCTCGACGTCACCACGGACGACCAGGGCGGCACGGCGGTTTCGGCCGGCAAATACCTCAACGACCGCACCTATGTGACGATCCAGAAGGGCGACAAGCCGGGCTCGGGCAAGGCGACGATCGACCTGAATGTCGGTCGCGGTGTCAAGCTGCGCGGCGAGGCCAACGATGCCGGCGAAGCCAAGGGCGGCATCTTTTACGAGAAGGAATACTGATACTTCGGCGGGAGTTTTGGCCCCATGGCGGCTCGATGGTGGCGCTGTCCGGCCCCCAGTAAATGTCTCAGTTTAATCGACTATCGAGATTTCAGAGGAATCCGTCGCGCAGTAGCAATTTTGCGCCAAGACTGTCGTTATCACGCGAACCGCTCCCTTTCCAAAGTTGCACATTCCCTAACATGTTCTCAATCCACGCCGTCTTTGACATCATGGCCTGGATGCGGAATGTTAAAAGGCGGAAAGCCAACAATGGGAGTTAAGTCATGACAATTTATAAGAGTAATGGCGATCGCGTTCCGGATCACATCCTGGCCATGGCCGAAGACGCCAAGGCAGGCAAGGTGGATCGCCGCGAATTCCTGGCCATGGCCAGCGTCTTCGGTGCATCGACGGCAATGGCTTACGGCTTGCTCGGCCTCGCCGACCCGACGCCGGCGAAGGCCGAAGAGGTAAAAGGCAAGAAGGGCGGCACGCTGAAGATCGCCCAGTGGATCAAGGATCCCAAGGATCCGCGCAAGGCCGACTGGTCGGAAATCGCCAATGCCGAGCGCCAGGCGCTCGAGCCGCTGGTCAAGTACACACCCGAATACACATTCCGCCCCTATCTGCTGGAAAGCTGGGACGTGAACGACGACGCCACGCAGTACACGCTGCATGTGCGCAAGGGCGTGACCTGGTCGAATGGCGATGCCTTCACCGCCGCCGACGTCGTCTTCAACCTCAAGCGTTGGGCCGACAAGAAAGCCGAAGGCAATTCGATGCCCGGTCGTCTCGGTTCGCTGGTCAAGGACGACAAGCTCGACGAAAGCGCCGTGACCATGCCTGACGACCACACGGTCGTGCTGAAGCTCGGCAAGCCTGACATCGCGCTCATTCCCAACATGTGCGACTATCCCGGCTTGATCGTCCACAAGAGCTTCGACGAGAAGGGCGGCGACTTCAAGGCCTGCCCGATCGGCACCGGCCCGTTCGAGCTCGTCTCCTACGATGTCGGCCAGAAAGTGGTCTACAAGCGCCGCACCGACGACAAGTGGTGGGACGGCGAAGTGTTCCTCGATGGTCTGGAATTCATCGACTACGGCACCGATCCGGCGGCCATGGTCAGTGCTTTCGAAGCCGGTGAAGTGCACACCAATTTCGAGACTTCGGCCGACTACGTGTCGATCCTCGACGGCATGGACCTGGTGAAGTCGGAAATCGTCACGGCGTCGACCATCGTCTGCCGCACCAACATCAACAACAAGCCTTATGGCGACCAGAAGGTGCGCAACGCGCTGCAGCTCGCGGTCGACAACAATGTCGTTCTTCAGCTTGGCTACGGCAATGCCGGCACGGTCGCCGAAAACCACCATGTCTGTCAGATTCATCCGGAGTATTATGAGCTTGCGAAGGTCGCCCGCGACCCAGCCAAGGCAAAGGCGCTGATGGCGGAAGCCGGCCAGGCCGACTTCGAACACGAGCTGATCACCGTCGACGAGGACTGGCACAAGAACACCGGCGATGCGATCGCCGCCCAGATGCGCGACGCCGGCCTCAAGGTGAAGCGCACCGTGCTGCCGGGCTCGACGTTCTGGAACGATTGGACCAAATATCCGCTGTCCATGACCAACTGGAACATGCGGCCGCTTGGCGTCCAGGTGCTTGCGATCGGCTATCGTACAGGCGAAGCCTGGAACGAGACGGCCTATGCGAATCCCGACTGGGATGCCAAGCTCAATGCGGCGCTCGCCGTTGCCGACGCCGCCAAGCGCAAGGAAATGATGAAGGACATCGAGCAGATCCTGCAGGATTCCGGCATCATAATCCAACCATACTGGCGCAAGCTCTACAGCCACTCGGTCAAGGCGGTGCAGAACTATAAGATGCATCCGACCTTCGAGCGCGACTACGGCAAGGTCTGGCTCGACCAGGCTTGATCGCACCGACAAGGGGGGGAGGGACGTCGTCGTCCCTTTCCCCTGCTGTTTGCATCGTCCATGCCTGTTGGTCCGCGCTTTCTCAAAAAAGTTGCGGGACTCCAAGGCAAGGTCATGCAACAAAAACAGGGTTGATCGCATCCGAAGGCCTGTTTGATAGCCAGCCCCGCCGGTCACGGCAGGGTTGGCTTTCATAGCCGGCTCAAACCCCAACCCATCGGCAGGGGGCCGCCATGCTTTCTTTCGTTATCAGGCGTCTTGGCACCATGGCATTGACGATGCTGTGCCTGACCATGGTTGTCTTCTTCCTGATCAACCTCGAACCCAATCTGAAGAAGCTGGCGATCAGCCAGACCGAAATGCACACGTCGGCCGAGCAGCTCGAGAGTTGGCTGGTCAACCATGGCTACCGGCAAAACTTCTTCGTGCGCTATGGCCAATGGCTGGGCGTCGTGCCCAAGCAGCCGGTGACCGACCCGGCGACTGGCAAGCCTGCGCAGCGTTTCTCCTTCTGCAACGATCCGCTTGTGCCGACCTTCGCAGGCGTTTTCGAGGGCGATTTCGGCTGCTCGACCAAGTTCAAGGCAACCGTCGCTTCGAAACTGTTCCCGGCGCTCGGCGCCACCGGCATCCTTATGTTCTGGGTGCTGGCGGTGATGGTGCCGATCTCGCTGCTGGTCGGCATTCTCGCCGGCATGCGCGAGGGCTCGCGAACCGACCGCGTGCTTTCGGTGGCCTCCATCGCCTCGACGGCGACGCCCGAATATGTGTCGGGCGTCATCTTCACCGTCATCTTCGCCTCATGGCTTGGCTGGCTGAACGGCTCGGCGGCTTCGGCAAGCCAAGGCATCACCTTCTATAATTTCACGCTGCCGGTGATGACGCTGGCGATCTACGGCATCGGCTACATCGCCCGCATGACGCGCGCTTCGATGGTCGAGGTGATGACGCAGCAATATATCCGCACCGCCCGGTTGAAGGGTCTCTCCTTCGGCAGCGTGGTGGTCAAACATGCGTTGCGCAACGCACTGATCGCGCCGTTCACCGTCATCATGCTGCAGTTTCCCTGGCTGCTCACCGGCGTCGTCATCGTCGAGGTGATGTTCCGCTACCAGGGTTTTGGCTACACGCTGGTCGAGGCGGCCGGCAACAACGACATAGACCTCTTGCTCGGCTGCTCGCTGGTTTCGGTGTTCATCGTCTTGATCACGCAGCTCATTTCCGATGTCGGCTACGCGTTTCTCAATCCGCGTATCAGAGTTCAGTAGGGAGCGAAGCGGATGCCGGTTCAATATATCAGTGGCTTCACCGTCGTTCTCGAAGTGCTGTCGCGCTTCTGGCCGGTCTGGATCGCGCTCGTCATCGTCATGGGTGCGAGTTTCGCCTACAAGAAGAAGCTGGCGCTCTACGGCCAGCTGTTCGATAGCGGCGTCGGCATCGTCGGCGTCGGCATCTGCCTGTTCTGGCTGTTCACGGCGATCTTCGCCGCGACCGTATCGCCGTTCGATCCACTGGCTCAGGTCCCCATCATGAAGGACGTACTGCCGGGCGCCATCGAACCGCAATCGGGACTGACCTATCTGTTCGGCGGCGACAAGCTGGCGCGCGACGTGTTCTCGCGCATGGTCTATGGCAGCCAGATCGTGCTGATCATCGCGCCTGCCGCAACCGGCTTCGCGCTGATGGTCGGCATCACGCTGGGCCTGCCCGCGGGCTACTACGGCGGCAAGATCGACACCGTGCTATCGTTCCTGGCCAATTTGGTGCTCGCCTTCCCGGTGATCCTGCTGTTCTACCTGCTGGTGACGCCGGGCATCATGGACACGCCGATCCCCTATGGCATGGCCGGCGTGTTCTTCCTGTTTCCGATCATCTTCTTCAGCGTGCTGTTCTGGACGCGCTACAAGAACCGGCCCGATCGGCTCTACATCCTTCTCGGCATCACCCTGATCCTCGGCGGCTGGATCTATGCCGGCCTGGTCTTCGACGCCGATCCGTTGAAGATCGTGCACATCGATCCCAACCAGCTCAACATCTTCGTGGCGGTGGTGTTCGCCTCCAGCCCCGGCGTGTTCCGCATCGTGCGCGGCCTTGTGATGGACATCAAGACGCGCGACTATGTGGCGGCGGCGCAGACGCGTGGTGAATCGCCGTGGTACATCATGCTGTGGGAGATCCTGCCCAATGCGCGCGGGCCGCTGATCGTTGATGCCTGCCTGCGCATCGGCTACACCACGATCCTGCTCGGCACGCTGGGTTACTTCGGCCTTGGCCTGGCGCCGGAAAGCCCCGACTGGGGCACCGCGATCAAGGACGCCAGCCGGCTGCTGCGCTCCTTCATCCACCCGGCGCTGCCGCCGACGATCGCGCTGATGTCGTTCGTGCTGGGCTTGAACCTGCTCGCCGACTCGTTGCGCGAACAATCGATGAAAGACTGATCTGCGGGTTTCGACCCGATGCGCCTGGAAGAACCAGGCCCGAAAGAACCAGGATTGGAGCGACCCATGAATGAGGCAGTTCGAAATCCCGCCAAGCCGACCCCAACCAAAGGGCCGATTATCGAGATCGAGAACCTGTCGATCTCCTTCTTCACCCGCAAGGGCGAAATCCCTGCGGTCATGGATTTTTCCTGCACGGTCATGCCGGGCGAGGCGATGGGCATCGTCGGAGAATCCGGCTGCGGCAAGTCGACAGTGTCGCTCGGCATCATGCGCGACCTCTCCAACATCGGTAAGATCGTCGGCGGCAAGATCAAATTCCAGGGCAAGGACATGGGCGAGCTCTCCGTCGAGGAGCTGCGTGCCATCCGCGGCAATAAGATCGCCATGATCTACCAGGAGCCGATGGCCAGCCTCAATCCGGCAATGAAGGTCGGCCAGCAGTTGATGGAAGTGCCGCTGATCCACGACAAGGTATCGAAGGAAGAGGCATATAAGCGCGCGCTCGAAATGGTGCGCTCGGTCAAGCTACCCGATCCCGAGCGCATGATGCGCTCCTATCCGCACCAGCTTTCCGGCGGCCAGCAGCAGCGTATCGTCATCGCCATGGCGCTGCTGTCGAAGCCGGCGCTGCTGTTACTCGACGAGCCGACGACGGCGCTCGACGTGACGGTGGAGGCGGGCATCGTCGACCTGGTCAAGGGGCTCGGCGAAAAGTTCGGCACTTCGATGATCTTCGTCTCGCACAATCTCGGCCTGATCCTGGAAACCTGCGACCGCATCACGGTGATGTATTCGGGCGAAGCGGTTGAGACCGGCAAGATCAAGGATGTGTTCGACCGGATGCGCCATCCCTATACGCAAGGGCTGTTCCGCTCGATCCCGCTGCCCGGCGCCGACAAGAATTCACGGCCGTTGATTTCCATCCCAGGGCAATTGCCGCTGCCACACGAGCGCCCCAAGGGGTGCAATTTCGGCCCGCGCTGCCACCATTTCGTCGAGGGCGTCTGCAACGCCGCCGAGATCCCGATGATCGAGGTCGCGGGACATGAAGGCCATTTCTCGCGCTGCGTGCGCTTCAACGAGATCGACTGGGAAGCGCTGCCGCCCGGCGCCAAGAAGGTCAATGAGCGTGTCGTGCCCGGCGCGCCGGTGCTCAAGATCGAGGACCTGCGGAAATACTACAAGGTCGGCGGCAGCGAGGTGTTCGGTTCGAGCGAAGGCCGTGTCGTCAAGGCCAACGAAACGATCTCGTTCATGGCGCGCGAATCCGAGACCGTTGCCATCGTCGGCGAATCCGGCTGCGGAAAGTCGACGCTGGCCAAGGTGCTGCTCGGGCTGGAGACGGCAAGTGCCGGCAAGGTGACGCTGGGCAACAAGGAAATCCAGTCGACCGGCATCGAGAGCCGCAGCGTCGAAACCGTATCGTCGATCCAGATGGTGTTCCAGAACCCGTTCGACACGCTCAATCCCAGCCATTCGGTGGGTTCGCAGATCATCCGCACGCTGGAGAAGTTCAATGTCGGCAAGACGGTTGCCGACCGCCGCAAGCGCATGCTGGAATTGCTGGACCTGGTGAAGCTGCCGCGGGCCTTCGAGACCCGCAAGCCACGCCAGCTTTCGGGCGGCCAGAAGCAGCGCATCGGCGTGGCGCGTGCCTTTGCCGGCGACGCCAAGGTGGTGGTGGCCGACGAGCCGGTCTCGGCACTCGATGTGTCGGTGCAGGCGGCGGTGACCGAGTTGCTGATGGACATCCAGCGCAAGAACAAGACGACGATGCTGTTCATCAGCCACGATCTGTCCGTCGTGCGCTACATCGCCGACCGCGTGGTCGTCATGTATCTCGGCTATATCGTCGAGCAAGGCACGACCGATCAGATCTTCGCGCCGCCCTATCATCCCTATACCGAGGCGCTGCTGTCGGCGATCCCGATCGCCGACACCAGCGTGGTGAAGAAGCACATCGTGCTCGAGGGCGATATTCCGTCGGCGATGAACCCCCCCACAGGTTGCCCGTTCCAGACACGCTGCGGCTACAAGAAGCTGGTGCCCGACAATCTCTGCGAGACCAAGGTGCCGCCGGTCAAGCATCTCGGCGACGGCCATATGAGCCTGTGCTGGCTCGCCGACGACGTGCTGGCCAAGATGGAACCGGTGATCAGGTTCGACAAGGAGCATGCCGCGCAAGAGGGCGTGCCGGAAGACGCGCCGCATGGCGATGGTCCCGGTTTTGTCGGCACGCCACCCAAGCGGCCGCATGGCAAGACGGGCAGCGCGGAAGCCGATGCGGTGGGGCAGGCTGCCGAGGAGACCGAAGCCGTTTCGAAAGCCCGCCGTCACGAGGTCCGTGACGAGTTCTCGGAAACCGGTGCACCCGCGACGGATGCCAACGCCACCTCGGCGCCGTTCACGCCAAGAACGCTTGGCGACGGCCGTCAGGCGGAGAGTGCACGCGTGGCGCCACTTGGCGAGCGCGCCGCAAGGCGGGCCAGGCCAAGCCAGGATGCGACAAAGACGAGCGGGACGGTCGAGCCAGCCCGGCTGACCGGCGCAAGTGCCGTCGACAAGAACCGCCCGGATGGCATCGCCAGGCCTGCCAAGCCGGACGACTTGAAGCTGATCGCCGGTGTTGGCCCGAAGATCGAGCGCACCCTGAACGGTCTCGGCATCTTCACCTATGCGCAGGTCGCGGCGTGGAAGAAGGCCGAGCGCGAATGGGTCGACGACCATCTGAAGTTCCACGGCCGCATAGAGCGCGACGACTGGGTCAAGCAGGCCAAGGCGCTCGCCAAGGGCGGCGAGGCGGAATACATCAAGGTGTTCGGCAAGAAGCCGCGCTGATCGGAACGGGCGCTATTTAATTGCCGCACTCGCTCAGTTGCTGCGCATAGTCCCGCGCCATCTTGTCGGTGGCCCGGGCGTAGCCCTGCACGCCGGCATCGCCCCGGTTGCCGCGACCATAGGCGGTCCAGCCGAGATAATAGGCGAGGTAGAGATTGTAGGTGTCGTTGCGCGCGACGCCATAGCTGTCTGCGGTCTTGGAGTGATACCAGCCGACGAAATCGACGGCATCGGCGAATTTCGTGCGCCGTGCCGCCCAGTTGCCGGTCTCGCGCTGATATTGCGACCAGGTGCCGTCCAGCGCCTGCGAGAAGCCGGTGGCTGATGAGACATGCTTCCACGGGATGAAGCCGAGCAGCTTGGTGCGTGGCGGCCGGGCGTTGCTCTTGAAGCCGGACTCCTTGCGCACCGTTGCCATCAGCACGGGAACAGGGATGCCGTATTTCTGCTGGGTGCGTTCGGCGGCCGACTGCCAGTTGTCGAACCAACCGTCATTCTGGTCGAAGACGGCACAGACATTGTTGATGTGGTTGGGCGGCGTCGCGCAGGCAGAAAGTGCCAGCAGCACGCAAACCGCACCAATTTTACTAAAACTCGAACTACGCATTGGCAGAGCAATAGGCCGAAATCATAAAGGGAATCTTGCAGCGTTCGTTAATGCCTCGCCGGCGCGGTCCCTTGAAAAAATCCAATACCAGTAAATCGACGTGTTTTGTCGCTTTTTCTAAACAGATGCTGCAGAAATGCCGCCTTGGCTAAAATCACGCCCGCAAATGGCGTATTTCTGACAGCTTGCCTGGTTCGCCGGAGCTTTGATGCCAGGCATGAACGAACCGAGACGCAAACGCGGCGCCGAGCGCACCAGCAACAGAGGGCCATCGGCCATTCCGCAACTGCCGCTTAGGCGGGTGACAAATCCCTATCCGCCAATGGCCATGCTGTCGCCGGATCACATCGAGGCGATCCACCAGGCGTCGATGCATATATTGGAGAATTTCGGCATCGAGGTGATGAGCCCGCGCGCGCTGTCGTTGTTCGAGAAGGCCGGTGCAAAAGTCGATCATGCCTCAGCGAATGTCCGCATCGATCGCGGCCTGGTCGAAGAAGCGCTGAAGACCACGCAGTCCAGCTATGTGTTGACGCCGCGCAACCCGGCCAGCGCGGTTCATCTCGGCGGCAACACCATCAATTTCACCCTCGTTGCCGGGCCGCCCAACGTGCACGACATGGAGCGCGGCCGCCGCGCCGGCAATCTGCGCGATTATTCGGATCTGACCCGGCTGGCGCAGCATTTCAACTGCATCCACATGCTCGGCAACCAGGTCTGCGCACCGGTGGAGTTGCCGGCAAACTCCCGCCATCTCGACACCTACTTCACCAATCTGACGCTGACCGACAAGAGTTTCCATGTCTCGGCGATCGGCCGGGGCAGGGCGCTGGACGGCATCGAGATGATGGCGATTTCGCGCGGGTTGACGCTCGACCAGATGCGCGACGATCCCGGCATCACCACCATCATCTCGGTCAACTCGCCGCGCCGCTTCGACGAGATGATGGCCGAGGGGCTGATGACCATGGCCGAGTTCGGCCAGTCGGTGGCGGTGACGCCGTTCACGCTGATGGGGGCGATGAGCCCGGTGACGCTGGCCGGCGCGCTGGCGCAGCAGAACGCCGAGGCACTGTTCGGCGTCGTGCTGACGCAGCTTGTGCGTCCAGGCGCGCCAGTCATGTATGGCGCCTTCACCTCCAATGTCGACATGAAGTCCGGCGCGCCGGCCTTCGGCACGCCGGAGAACACCAAGGCCAACATCGCATCGGGGCAACTGGCGCGGCGCTACGGGCTGCCGTATCGCACGACGCCGGGCTCGGCCTCCAACGCCGCCGACGCGCAAGGCGCTTATGAGACGCTGATGGCGCTGTGGGGCGCGGTGCTCGGCCACGGCAATCTCGTCTATCATGCCGCCGGCTGGCAGGAGGGCGGGCTGACGGCGTCGTTCGAGAAGCTCATCATCGATGTCGAGATGATCCAGCACATGATGGAGTTCCTTCGCCCGATCGAGGTCAACGAGGCCGAGCTTGCCGTCGAGGCGCTGGGTGCGGTGCCGACCGGCGGCCATTTCTTCGGCGAGCCGCACACGCTGGAGCGCTATGCCACCGCCTTCTACCAGCCGATGCTGTCCAACTGGCAGAACTACGAGGCCTGGCAAGAGGCCGGCGGGCTCGACGCCACGGCACGCGCGACGCGGCTGTGGAAGAAGGCGCTGGAGGACTATGTCGAGCCGGTGATAGACATCGCCGTGCGCGAGGCGCTGGAGGCTTACATGGCCAGGCGCAAGGAAGCGATCGGGCAGGGCGAGCCGTGATGCTTCCCTCCTCGAATCCATTCACCCATCCAACTCACTGATATCAGAGAAAAATCCATGAAATCGCATGCAAAGGTCGTGGTCATTGGCGGCGGTGTCGTCGGGTGCTCCGTGCTGTTCCATCTGGCCCGCCACGGCTGGACCGATGTCGTCCTTTTGGAGCGAGACGAGCTGACCTCGGGCTCGACCTGGCACGCCGCCGGCGGCATGCACACCATCAACGGCGACCCCAACGTCGCCAAGCTCCAGAAATATACGATCAATCTTTACAAGGAGATCGAGGAGCTTTCCGGCCAGGCGACCGGCGTGCATCTAACCGGTGGCGTGCTTCTGGCGGCGACCGAGGCGCGGCTGGACTGGCTGCGCGGCGTCGTCGCCAAGGGTCGCTATCTCGGCATCGAGCTTGAGGAAATCTCCGCCAACGAGGCGGCCGAGTTGATGCCGCTGCTCGACCCCAAGCAATTCGTCGGCGCCGTCAGGAACAAGGAGGACGGCCACCTCGATCCCTCCGGCGTCACCCATGCCTATGCCAAGGCGGCGCGGAAACTGGGCGCCGAGGTCGAACGCTTCACCAAGGTCGAGGACATTGTGCGGCGTCCTGACGGGATGTGGCGCGTCATCACTAACAAGGGCGAGGTGGTGGCCGAGCATGTCGTCAATGCCGGCGGCCTGTGGGCGCGCGAGGTCGGCCGGATGGTTGGACTGGAGCTTCCGGTGCTGGCGATGGAGCACATGTACCTGATCACCGAGGACATGCCGGAGGTCGCTGCCTGGAACGCCAAGACCGGCACCGAAATCATCCACGCGGTCGACTTTGACGGCGAACTCTATCTGCGCCAGGAGCGCGGCGGCATGCTGATGGGCACCTATGAGAAGGCCAACAAGCCGTGGTCCGAATACCAGACGCCGTGGAATTTCGGCCACGAACTGCTGGCGCCCGATATCGACCGCATCGCACCGTCGCTGGAGGTCGGGTTCCGGCATTTCCCGGCCTTCCAGAACACCGGCATCAAGCAGATCATCAACGGGCCTTTCACCTTCGCGCCGGACGGCAACCCGCTGGTTGGGCCGGTGCGCGGGCTGCCGGGCTTCTGGGTTGCCTGCGGCGTCATGGCCGGCTTTTCACAGGGCGGCGGCGTCGGGCTGGCACTGTCCAACTGGATGATCGAAGGCGATCCCGGCGCCGACATATGGGCGATGGATGTCGCGCGCTATGGTGACTGGGCGACGATGGCCTACACCAACGCCAAGGTGCGCGAGAACTATTCCAGGCGGTTCTCGATCCGCTTTCCCAATGAGGAACTGCCGGCCGGGCGGCCACTGAAGACGACGCCGATCTATGATTTGTTGTCGGCCAAAGGCGCGCAATGGGGCGTCGCCTATGGGCTGGAGGTGCCGCTCTGGTACGCGCCGGAGGGCGTCAAGGACGAGTTCTCGTGGCGCCGCTCGAGCGATTTCACGCAGGTGGCCAAGGAGGTCGCGACCGTTCGCGACGGTGTCGGCCTGTCCGAGATTTCGAGTTTCGCCAAATACAAGGTGACGGGCGAGGGTGCGGCCGCCTGGCTCGACCGGATGCTTGCCTGCAAGCTGCCGAAGCCCGGCCGCATGACGCTGGCGCCGATGCTGAAGGAGGATGGCAGGCTGATCGGCGATTTCACGCTGGCCAATCTGGGGAAGGACGGCTGGTTCCTCGCCGGCTCCGGCATCGCCGAGCAATACCATATGCGCTGGTTCGAGAAGCACCTGCCTGACGACGGCTCGGTTCGTATCGAGGCGCTGGGCGCCAAGCTGACCGGCCTATCGATCGCCGGGCCGAAGGCGCGGGATGTGCTGGCAAAAGCCACGCGCTCCGATGTGTCCAATGCGGCGTTTCCATTCATGGCCATCGGCAGGATGGACATCGGTATGGCGCCGTGCCTGGTCGGCCGCGTCAGCTATACCGGCGATCTCGGCTACGAGATGTGGGTGGCGCCGGAGTATCAGCGCGCCGCGTTCCAGGCCCTGATGACCGCCGGCGAGGAATTCGGCATCGGCCTGTTCGGCTCGCGCGCGCTCAACGCGCTGCGGCTGGAAAAGAACTACGGCTCATGGGCGCGCGAATACCGACCGATCTACGGGCCGCTCGAGGCCGGGCTCGACCGTTTCGTCGCCTATGGCAAGGAGGCCGACTTCATCGGCAAGGCCGCGGCGCTCGCCGAGCGCAAGCAGGGCGGTAAGCTGCGCCTGCGTGCCTTCATCGTCGATGCCGACGACGCCGACGTCATCGGCGACGAGCCGATCTGGTTCGGCGGCGCCGTGCGCGGCTGGGTGACCTCGGGCGGCTACGCGCATCACTCGAAAAAATCCGTCGCCGTCGGCTATGTGCCGAAAGAGATCGCCGATGAGAGCGACGGGTTCGAGATCGAGTTGCTGGGCAAACGCCATGCGGCGCGCATGCAGCCGGCGGCGCTGTTCGACGCCAATTTCGAACGGATGCGCGCTTGAAATCAGGCACGCATCCTTCTTTTGGAGTCAGGTGCTACGGCGATTGTCCAGCGCGAAGGCGCCGGCGCCTGCAAACACCAGATAAAGAAAGATGAAGCAGAACGAGATCGCTGAATCGCCGCCATTGTTGACGGGGAAGAAGTCGCGCGGCATGTGCGCCATGAAATAGGCGATCGCCATTTCGCCGGCCAGAAGGAACGCGATCGGCCGGGTCAACAGCCCCAGCGCCAGCAGGATGCCGCCGGCGAATTCGAGGACGCCAGCGGCGAGCGTCAGCCCAGTGAGCGCATGGGGCTGGTCGCCGACGGGAAAATTGAACAATTTCTGGCTGCCGTGTTCGATGAACTGCAGCGCCGTGATGATACGCAACACGCCCAGAGCTTGCGGCTGGTATTTGGCGAGGCTTTCAAAAAGCTTCATCTAAAACTCCATCTTAGCCTTCCCGGACCGGCCATAAATTATCTCCCGGCGTTGGACCACTCACTTCCCTTGCTCCGCCATCAACAATCGGTGACTAGAATTGTTCCCCGGTCTCACCTCATATTTTTCTCGCCAGGGTTGCATTTGTATCGCTATGGTTGTATTGATATGCGGCTATTTCGAAACATGTGGGTTTCCTTTGCCATGAAAAAAATCGTCATCGGCCTATTCGCAATCCTTGCAAGCTCCAGCCTCGCCATGGCCGAGGACGCCGGCTGTGAGGCGTTCAGGTGGCCGGTGACACGGGAACAGGCGCTGTTTGCCGCAGCATCCGCAACGCCTTCCGGAGCGACGCTGGCGGTGGGTGCCGCCGCGGACCTTGCGCTGGTTCCGGTCGAGAAGGCTGGTTTCGAGGTGCCGCCCGAACGTGCCCCGGCATCTGGCACATTCGGTGCTGTGGCCACCGTGGAGGTGCCGCCTGAAGGAGCAATCCAGATCAGCCTCTCGGGCGACGCCTGGATCGATGTCATTCAGGACGGCAACGCCGTCAAGTCGGCGGGCTATAGCGGCGTGAAAACCTGCCCCGGCATCCGCAAGAGTGTGCGTTTCAAGCTTGCCGCCGGCCCGGCCACCGTCCAGTTCAGCGGCGCGAAAAAGGCTGACCTGAAAGTCGCGGTGCTGGCGCCGGAATAGTTGGCGCCAACCTAAGGAATGCGGCCCTTCCTCAGTGCTGCGATGAAGGGCCGGCGCTTTGTTCCTGCGGTGTTTATCGCCGTCAGCGTACGGGCGCCATCAATGCGAAATGAGCGTCTTGCGGATCCTGGCACTGGACAACCCAGCTGCCGCCTGGGACCTCCATCGGACCCATCAGGATCTTGCCGCCATTGTCGGTCACGCGTTTGGCGGCAGCGTCGATGGCCGGAACATTGAAATAGAACTGCCAGACCGGGACCGGGATTTGCTCCGGCTTGTTCATGATGCCGCCACCGGATTCGGGGCCGGCCGTGAAGGTCTGGTAGATGCCCATCGGGCCCATGTCGAAATCGCCGGCATCGACCCAGCCGAACTGGCCTGAATAGAAATCGAACGCGGCCTTCCAGTCCGACGTGTAAAGCTCGTGCCAGCCGATATGGCCGGGCGTGCTGGCCGGCACAACAGGCTGTTCGGGGCCGTTCGGCTGCAGGAACATGAAGGTAGCACCCTGCGGGTCGGCGACGACGGCAAAGCGGCCGACGCCCGGAATGTCGTCGGGCTGGCGGTGAATGGTGCCGCCGGCTTTTTCCAGCGATGCCGTCGAGGCATCGACATCGCTGGTGTGGATATAGCCGAGCCAGGCGGGCGGCATACCCATCTTGGCGGCATCCTCGGGCATCGTCATCAGGCCAGCGACGCCGCGCTCGCCGACATTCATGACGACATAGCGTGGCATGCCGGGAGCCTTGTCGAAAGGCTGCGCCGTCCAGCCGACCACCTTGGGGTAGAACGCCTCGGCGGCGTCGAGATCTGTGGTCATCAATTCGTACCAGAAGAAGGGCATCGGGGTTTTTGGCATTTTCGGTCTCCTCACCTTTCATGCATCGATCGTCGTCCGATCCATCCTAGGACGATCCTCACGACCGAAATCCGACAGCCGCCCGAACAACAATGTCTCTGCATGCCAAGCGTTCCCCGGTTGCGCGCCCGTCGGTTTTCGATTTTTCTGTGGTCATGAGGGGTTGTCGTCCATGCGCTTGATGTCGCTCACGCCGGAGCTTGTCGCACTGTGCCATCGGGAAGAGGCCGATCCCGGTCCGGATCCAAGCTGGACGGAGTTGAACGACGAGGATTTCCGGGCCCTTGCCCTGCGGCTGTCCGGTGAAGCCGACGAGGGGCCGCTTTGGGTGTTCGCCTACGGGTCGCTGATCTGGAAGCCGGAATTCGAGTCGGTCGAGCAACAGCTCGCCACCGCCTTTGGCTGGCACCGCTCTTTCTGCCTCGACATGGTGCGCTGGCGCGGCAGCGCCGAGCAGCCGGGTTTGATGATGGCGCTCGAGCGGGGCGGCCGGTGCAATGGGGTGATCTATCGTATGCCGGAGGGCGAAAAACCGGCGCAGATCGAAAGGCTGCTGCGGCGCGAGATCAGCGACCACGAAAGCATCGACACGGTCAGGTGGCTGCCGGTGCATACGTCGCAAGGCGCGCTGCGCGCGCTTGGCTTCTGGGTCGGCGTGAAGGGCAGGGGAACGTCGCTGAACCAGCCGCTGGACAAAGTGGCGAGCGTGCTGGCCAGAGCTTGCGGTCATATCGGGTCCGGCGCCGAATATCTCTACAACACGGTCAGCCATCTCGAAGCATTCGGCATCCACGATCGCAACCTGTGGCGGTTGCAGCAACTGGTCGCGAACGAGGTCAGGGTTATTCATGGCTGTGGACTTGAGCCCGACCATTCGCTCGCGCTGCAACCGCAATAACATGAGTAAAAAATTCATGTTAATATCCAGCCTTTTCAGCGACTTGCGCCAAAAATTGACCAATTGATAAAAAAATAAAACGTGCTAGCCTTTCCCAAAACGAAAACATAAGGGAACTGACGATGCCAGAAGGCCAGTTTAGGGAAGGCATTGCAGGCGGCAGGCTCTCGGCCGACCAGTATGCGGACAATTTTTCCGACCTGCACCCGCCGCTCGACCACCATGAGGCGCTAGTCGAATCCGACCGCTGCTATTTCTGCTACGACGCGCCGTGCATGAATGCATGCCCGACTTCGATCGACATTCCCCTGTTCATCCGCCAGATCTCGACCGGCAATCCGATCGGTTCGGCCAAGACCATTTTCGACCAGAACATTCTGGGCGGCATGTGCGCCCGCGTCTGCCCGACAGAGACGCTGTGCGAGGAAGTCTGCGTGCGTGAGATCGCGGAAGGCAAGCCGGTGCAGATCGGCCGCCTGCAGCGCTACGCCACCGATGTCGCCATGAGCGAGAACAAGCAGTTTTATCCGCGTGCCGAGCCGACCGGCAAGTCGGTCGCCGTGGTTGGCGCCGGGCCGGCCGGCCTTGCCGCCGCGCATCGGCTCGCACGCCGTGGCCATGATGTGACCATACTGGAGGCGCGCCCGAAGGCCGGCGGTCTCAACGAATACGGTATCGCCGCCTACAAGAGCGTCGATAATTTCGCCCAGGCGGAAGTTGACTATGTGACCGCGATCGGCGGCATCGATATCCAGAACGGCAAGGCGCTCGGCCGCGACTACCAACTCTCCGACCTGATCCGCAATTACGACGCGGTGTTTCTCGGCATGGGGCTCGGCGGTGTCAATGCGTTGCGCGCCGATGGCGAGGACGCGGACGGCGTCATCAATGCGGTCGAGTTCATTGCCGAGCTGCGCCAGGCAAGTGACCTTTCCGGCCTGCCGGTCGGCCGCCGCGTCGTCGTCATCGGCGGCGGCATGACGGCGATCGACGCGGCCGTGCAGTCGAAGCTGCTCGGCGCCGAGGAGGTGACCATCTGCTACCGGCGCGGCCAGGAGCACATGAACGCTTCCGAGTTCGAACAGGATCTGGCGGCCGCCAATGGCGTCACCATCCGCCACTGGCTGCAGCCGAAGCGGGTCATTGTCGAAGGCGGCAAGGTGTCGGGCGTCGAACTCGAATACACCGCCATGAACGGCGACAAGCTTGCCGGCACCGGCGAGCGGCTTACGCTTGTTGCCGACCAGGTGTTCAAGGCGATTGGCCAGAGCTTTGTGCCGGCAGCACTCAACGGCAGCGGCGCGTCGATCGACCTCGAGGCCGGCCGCATCAAGGTCGATGCGGAAGGGCGCACTTCGCTCGCCCATGTCTGGGCCGGTGGCGACTGCATCTTCGGTGGCGACGACCTGACCGTCTCTGCCGTGGCGCAAGGCCGCGACGCAGCGGAGAGCATCAATCGGGCACTGACCTCGAACGGGAGGGCATGAGCATGGCAGATATCCGCAACAATTTCGTCGGCATCAAATCGCCCAATCCGTTCTGGCTGGCCTCGGCGCCGCCGACCGACAAGGCCTATAACGTTATCCGCGCCTTCAAGGCGGGCTGGGGCGGTGTGGTGTGGAAGACGCTGGGCGAGGAAGGCCCGCCGGTGGTCAACGTCAACGGTCCGCGCTACGGCGCGATCTGGGGCGCCGACCGGCGCCTGCTCGGCCTCAACAACATCGAGCTGATCACCGACCGCGACCTGCAGGTTAATCTGCGCGAGATCAAGCAGGTCAAGAAGGACTGGCCCGACCGCGCCATCGTCGTCTCGCTGATGGTGCCTTGCGTTGAGGAGGCCTGGAAGGCGATCCTGCCGGTGGTCGAGGAGACCGAAGCCGACGGCATCGAGCTCAATTTCGGTTGCCCGCACGGCATGTCGGAGCGCGGCATGGGTGCCGCCGTCGGCCAGGTGCCGGAATATATCGAAATGGTGGTGCGCTGGTGCAAGCAGAACACCCGCATGCCTGTCATCACCAAGCTGACGCCCAACATCACCGATGTGCGCAAGCCAGCGCGCGCGGCACACGCGGGCGGCACCGACGCGGTGTCGTTGATCAATACCATCAACTCGATCACCGGCGTCGATCTCGACAGCTTCGCGCCGCAGCCGACCATCGACGGCAAGGGCTCGCATGGCGGCTATTGCGGCCCGGCGGTGAAGCCGATCGCCATGAACATGGTGGCCGAGATCGCGCGCGATCCCGAAACCCACGGCCTGCCGATCTCCGGCATCGGCGGCATAACCACCTGGCGCGATGCGGCCGAGTTCATGGCGCTCGGCGCCGGCAATGTGCAGGTCTGCACGGCGGCGATGACCTACGGCTTCAAGATCGTGCAGGAGATGATCGCCGGCCTCGAAAACTGGATGGACGAGAAGGGCCATGCCTCGCTCGACGACATCGTCGGCCGCGCCACGCCCAATGTCACCGACTGGCAGTATCTCAACCTCAACTACGTCGCCAAGGCGCATATCGACCAGGACGCCTGCATCAAATGCGGCCGCTGCCACATCGCCTGCGAGGACACCTCGCACCAGGCGATCACCAGCATGGTCGACGGCGTCAGGCATTTCGAGGTGATTGAGGCCGAATGCGTTGGCTGCAACCTCTGCGTCAATGTCTGCCCGGTCGAGAACTGCATCACCATGGAGCCGCTGGCCGTCGGTGTGATGGATCAGCGCACCGGCAAGCCGGTGTCGCCGATCTACGCCAACTGGACGACGCACCCGAACAATCCGATGGCCAAGGTGGCCGCGGAGTAGCGAGCCGTTCGACAAAAACGGCGCCTTCGGACGCCGTTTTTTCATTTTCCTATTGCAGATAAAAATTATCCACGATAATATATATCCATGATTAGGAGATCCACCCAATGAAGCTGGGCGAGGGCGTTGAGGCAGCCATCCACTGCGCTGCCATGCTGGCCGGTGTCGAAGGCAACAGCACCATGGCGGCATCTGCCATGGCGGAGGCCTTTGGCCTGTCGCCGAGCTATCTCCTGAAGCATCTCAACATGCTGAGCGCGGCGCGCATCCTGGAATCGGTCTCGGGGCCGGCTGGCGGCTACCGGCTGGCGCGGCCGGCCGAGCGGATTTCGCTGCTCGATATCGTGCTGGCGGTCGAAGGGCGCGAACCGGCTTTCCGTTGCGGCGAGATCCGCCGCAACGGTCCGGTCAGGCTCGACGCTTCTGCCTATGTCAAACCCTGTGGCATCAATGCCGCGATGCTGAAGGCCGAGAAGGCCTATCGCGCGGCACTCGCCGAGGCGAAGCTGTCCGACATCGTTTCGGAATACATGACCGATGCCGATCCGCGTTCGGTGGCAGCCGGCTGCGCCTTCGTGGCGCGCCATCAGCGGCCGCAGAAACCCAGTTCAACCTAGCAAGCGTAAAGGACATCAAGATGAAGCAGAGGCTGCAATTTTTCGCCAAGGCGCCGGAGATCATGAAGGCGGTGTCGGCGCTCAACAAGGCGGTGGACGAATGTGGGCTCGAGGAAAGCCTGCTGCACCTGATCAAATTGCGGGCGTCGCAGATCAATGGCTGCTCGTTCTGCGTCGAGATGCACAGCCGCGAGGTGAGGCGTGACGGCGAGACCGAGCAGCGGCTCTACCTCGTCTCGGCGTGGAAGGAATCGCCGCTGTTTTCCGAGCGTGAACGCGCCGCTTTGGCCTGGACCGAGGCGGTGACCCTGATCGCCAACAACGGCGTGCCGGACGAACTCTATGCAAGGACACTTGAGCATTTCTCGGAAGAAGAATTGGTCAAGCTGTCTGTCGCGCTCGGCATGATCAACACCTGGAACCGGCTCTGCGTCCCGTTTCAGGCCCTCCATCCGATGCCGGCGGCCAAGGCTGCCTGATTGTCCGGATTTGGTTTTGGAGTGCCGTCGAGAGGCGGCGCTCCCACTGCTTTTCAAAGGGAGCGTTTGATGCCTGCCGATTTGCCTTCGACCCTGTTGTTCCTGGGCCGCCTGTTGCTCGGCGGCGCCTTCGTTTTCGCCGGCCTGCGCAACATCCAGAACGCGGCCTTCCTGACCCAGTTGATGGCCGCGCGCGGCGTGCCACAGGCGCGGTTGGTGTTGTGGCTCGGCATCGTGCTTCAGGTCGCTGCCGGCATGCTGGTGATCGCGGGCCTGTGGACGGCAATCGCTGCGGCGGTACTGCTGGTATTCCTCATCGTCGCCACGCCGATGTTCCACAATTTCTGGGATCATCAGGGCCCGGATCGCGCGTCGCGCATCAATGGCTTTGTCGGCAATGTCGCGCTGAGTGGCGGTTTCCTGTCGCTGATCGCGCAATCTGTTTGACGCCATAGCGACTGCGGCACTGTGGCGCCGCCAGTATCGATCATTAAATCGGAACCAATCGAGCGGTTGACGCATTTCGCACCTGTATGCCGAGCATCCCGGGATGAAATATGAAAATTGCCCATGTCGCGCCGCTGTATGAATCGGTGCCACCCAGGCTTTATGGCGGCACCGAACGCATCGTCTCGTATCTGACCGAAGCGCTGGTCGACCTGGGCCATGAGGTGACGCTATTTGCGAGCGGGGATAGCCAGACCTCCGCAAAGCTGGTGGCTGGCCGGGAATGCGCGCTACGCCTCGATCCGCGTCCGCTCAAATCCGAGATCGCGGCGCATCTTTCGATGCTTGCGCAGGTGCGGAAACGGGCGCGAGAGTTCGACGTCATCCATTTCCACCTCAGCCACTTCCTGCATTTTTCCTTCTTCGAGGACATGGCGGAGCGGACGGTGACGACGCCGCATGGCAGGCTGGATTATGTCGACCTGGCGCCGGCCTATGAGCGTTTCCCACGCTTCCCGATGATTTCCATTTCGCACAGCCAGAAAACCGGCCTTGCCCGCGCCAACTGGTTGGCAACAATCCATCACGGACTGCCGACCGGCATCTACGAACCGACTTTCGAGACGACGGCGGAAGAACCTTATCTTGCCTTCCTTGGCCGGTTTTCACGCGACAAGCGCGCGGATCGCGCCATCGAGATCGCCTTGCGCTCGGGGCTCAGGCTGAAACTTGCGGCGAAGATCGGCGACGATGACCGCGCTTTTTTCCACGAAGCGATCGAGCCTTTGATCGACGGCGATCGGATCGACTTTGTCGGCGAGATCGAGGAGGGTGAGAAGGCGGAATTTCTCGGCAACGCAGCCGGCCTGCTGTTCCCTATCGACTGGCCGGAGCCGTTCGGCCTTGCGGCCATCGAGGCGATGGCCTGCGGCACGCCGGTGATCGCCTGGAATTGCGGCGCACTGCCTGAGATCATCGATCAAGGCGTCACCGGCTTTATTGCCGACACAATGGATGGCGCCGTCGCCGCGGTGCCGGACTTGCTGCGGCTCGACAGGCGGACCGTGAGAACCGTCTTCGAAAAACGGTTTTCCGTCAGAAGAATGGCCGGCGACTACCTGGCCGCCTATGCGCGGCTGATCGGTCTCCCGGGCGAAGCGAAGGCGTCGTGAACAGCGACGGGAACGAACGACAGGATCTGTAACGGATGACCCAACTCGATGAGCGCCAGCTCGATCCCGCCGTAGCGCTTGCATCGCTCGACGCGACCGCACCTCGTGAGCCGCACCGGCTGTTTGCGCTCAAGCAGGCCGACTGCTTTGCGGTTGCCGATGCCTATGGCGACATACGCGGCGCCGGCGACGGTTTCTTCCGCGACGACACACGGGTGCTCTCCGAATTCCGGCTGACCGTCGGCGGCAGGCCGACATCGCTGCTTGGCGCCTCGCTCAGCCAGGACAATGTCTTGTTCACCGCCAACCTGACCAATCTGCCGATACTGAGCGCCAGCGGTCGCGACATTCCGCAGGGCGCGATTCATATCGAACGCACCAGGCTGCTTTGGCAGGACAGGCTGTTCGAACGCATCACCCTTTCCAACTACAGTCGGGAAACTTCGACAATCGGCGTTTCCCTGCACTTTGCCGCCGATTTCCGCGATATGTTCGAAGTGCGCGGCTCGACGCGGCTGAAGCGCGGACTGGCCCATGTGGCCGAGATGGATGCCACATCCGTCCTGTTGCGCTACGACGGGTTGGACGGGCTGGTGCGCACATCGGCGATATCGTTCTCGCAAGCACCGGATCAACTGACAGCCGAGCGCGCGGATTTCCTGATCGCCGTAACCAAGCGCAGCAGCAATGTGCTGTATATCGAGATCGGCCCCGAGATGACGGATCCGCCCGATCGCGACCGTTTCCGCGCCGCCGCCGCCAGGGCCCGCTTTGGCATGCGGGCCAAGCGCCGCCACGGCGCCACGGTGCACAGTTCCGGTCGCGTCTTCAACGACTGGGTCGAGCGCGCCCGCGCCGATGTCGCGCTGCTGACCACCGAACTGGCGACCGGACCCTATCCCTATGCCGGCATCCCCTGGTTCTCGACGGCGTTCGGCCGCGACGGCGTCATTTCAGCGCTGCAGATGCTCTGGCTCAATCCAGGCCTGGCGCGGGGCGTGCTGGCCTTCCTTGCCCAGCACCAGGCGACGGAGACGTCGCCGTTCAGCGATTCGCAGCCGGGCAAGATCATGCACGAGACGCGCAAGGGCGAGATGGCGGCGCTGCGCGAGCTTCCTTTCGGCCGCTACTATGGCGGCGTCGACACGACGCCGCTCTACATCCATCTCGCCTGTGCCTATGCCGATCGTACCGGTGACATGGCGTTCATCGACAGCCTGTGGCCGTCGCTGTGCGCTGCGGCCGAATGGACGGAGGAGGCGGGCCGCGAGACCGGATTCGTCACCTATCAGCGGGCCGCCGAGTCCGGCCTCGCCAACCAGGGATGGAAGGACAGTTTCGATTCCGTCTTTCATGCCGATGGCCGCATTCCCAAGGGCCCGATCGCGCTCGTCGAGGTGCAAGGCTATGTCTTTGCCGCCTTCCGGGGGCTGGCCGCACTTGCCCGTCGCCGCGGCGAGGACGACAAGGCCGCTCACTGGGAGGACCGCGCCGAGGCCATGCGGGTCGCGGTGGAACGCGATTTCTGGCTCGACGATCTCGGCTTCTATGCCCTGGCGATCGATGGTGCCGGAGAGCCCTGCAAAGTGCGGACCTCGAATGCGGGCCATCTCCTCTTTGTCGGATTGCCCGAGCTGGAGCGGGCGCAGATGGTCGCCAATCAGCTGGTTTCGGCCTCCTTCCATTCCGGCTGGGGGCTGAGGACGCTCGCCGACGATGCCGTGTTCTTCAACCCGATGTCGTACCACAATGGCTCGATCTGGCCGCATGACACCGCCATGTGCGGTGCCGGCCTGGCGCGCTATGGCGAGCGTGAAAGTGTGGTCCGCCTGATGAGCGGCACGTTCGAATCCGCGGTCCATTTCAATATGCGGTTGCCCGAACTGTTCTGCGGTTTTACCCGCGCACCGGGCGAAGCACCGATCGCCTATCCCGTCGCCTGCCTGCCGCAAGCCTGGTCGGCGGGCTCCGCCTTCATGCTGATGCAAGCCTGCCTTGGCCTGGAGATAGACGGTTGGGATGGCGAAATCCGCGTTACCCGTCCCAGGCTGCCGATCGGCATCGATACGCTCACGCTGCGGCACCTGGGCGTCGGCGAAAGAGTGGTCGATCTCAGTTTCCAGCGCGTCGGCGACAGGGTCGTCGCTTTCCTCGCCGATCGCCATGAAGGACTGGTGCCGCTCGTAGTCAGAACATGATCTGAGCCAAATTGGCCGGGAACCGATCCCGGCTTTGTGCGTTGCAAAAGCACATGATCGGACGGCGACCATGTCGCCACCGGACAGTTTTAAATCGGAAACACGAACAAAAAAGGCCGCCGAACGGCCGGAGGCGAGTTGACATTCCAATGACAAACTACGGTGCGGACCTGCTCTGGGTTCTGATCCTTGCGAGCCTCGGTCTTTCCGCTCTTGCCGTTTTCTTCTCCATATCGCGCCAGCGTCGCAGTCCCCCCCCGGCGGTCGCACATCCGGCCGGCGAGGACGTGGCTGCGGAAGCGGCGCGCAAGGTGATACGGGAGTTCGAAAAGAACGGCCAATCGGCCGATGCGGCCCTTGTAACATGGTCGCCCGAAACATTGCGCAAGATCCTGGCCGATGATTTGCCCGATGCGCAGGTCATCGTGGTCTCCAACCGCGAACCGTACATCCACAACGCAAAGGACAATGGCGTCGAGTTGCTCGTGCCGGCCAGCGGACTGGTGTCGGCGCTTGAGCCGATCACCCGCGCTTGTGCCGGCACCTGGATCGCCTATGGCGGCGGCACGGCGGACCGGCTGATGGTCGACGAGGACGACCGGATACAGGTGCCGCCCAGCAATCCGTCCTACACGCTGCGCCGGGTCTGGCTGACGGAGGAAGAATATCAGGGCTACTACCTCGGCTTCGCCAATGAGGGCCTCTGGCCGCTCTGCCATATAGCCTTCACACGGCCGATTTTTCGCGCCTCGGACTGGGAGGCATACGAAGCCGCCAACCGGAAGTTCGCCGACACGGTGGTGGCCGAAGCCCGCAACGAGCGGCCGATCGTGCTGGTCCAGGATTACCACTTCGCGCTGCTGCCGCGCATGATCCGGGAGCGCCTGCCCGAAGCGATCGTCATCACCTTCTGGCACATCCCGTGGCCGAACTCGGAAGTGTACAGCATCTGTCCGTGGCGTGAACGCATTCTCGAGGGACTGCTCGGCAGCTCGATCATCGGCTTCCACACCCAGTTCCATGCCAACAATTTCACCGAAAGCGTCGATCGCTTCCTGGAAAGCCGCATCGAGCGTGCCGATGCGGCCATCTCCTATGGTGGGCAGACGACGCTGGTGCACGCCTATCCCATTTCCATAGAATGGCCGGCGGACCTTCTGGCAAAATTGCCAGACGTCGACGACTGCCGCGCCCGCCTGCGCGACAGGTTCGGACTGAAAGCGGATGTGAAGCTGGCCGTCGGGGTCGAGCGTCTCGACTATACCAAGGGCATTCTGGATCGTTTTCACGCGCTGGACGAATTGTTCAAGCGATACCCTGAATGGATCGGAAAACTGGTTTTCCTCCAGATCGCGGCCCCCAGCCGCGGCACGCTCCCGGCCTACAAGCTGCTCCATGACGAATGCCGCCGCTATGCCGAAGAACTCAACCAGCGTTATGGCAGCGAAGGCTACAGTCCGGTGATCATGGTGGCCGAACACCATTCGCAGGAACGGGTCTATGAGATCTATCGGGCCGCCGACATTTGCATGGTCACCAGCCTGCATGACGGCATGAACCTGGTCGCCAAGGAATTCGTCGCGGCGCGCGACGACGAACAGGGCGTCTTGATGCTCAGCACATTCGCCGGTGCCTCGCGCGAATTGCTGGAAGCGCTGATCGTCAACCCCTACGACGCCGCCATGATGAGCGAAGCGCTGCTGCAGGCGCTGACCATGACTTCAGACGAACAGCGCGAACGCATGCGGCCCATGCGGCAGATAGTCCGCGACAACAATGTCTATCGCTGGGCCGGCAGCATGCTTCTGGACGCGGCACGCTTGCGCAAGCGCGGCGACCTAGATCGGGTAACCGGTGCTGGCGACCGGCCGTCAGGCATCGACAATGTCGTCTCCATGTTCGAGCGCAAACGGGTGGCACTATCATGAGCGAAATCCTGCAAAAGGCTGTGAGCGAGACCCTGCAAAAGCCGCAGCCCTTGCTGACTGGCGAATGGGCGCTGTTCCTCGACATCGATGGCACCCTGCTGGAGCATGCCGAACATCCGGACGCCGTTTCGGTCAGCGCCGAGCTTCGCTCTTTGCTGCAAGGCCTGGATCACAAGTTGAACGGGGCATTGGCCTTCATCACAGGCCGCTCCGTTGCGGTCGTTGACCAGTTGTTTCAGCCTTTGAAGCTGCGCGCAGCCGGGCTTTATGGCCTGGAACACAGGCTCCTGCCGGACGACGACGTCGAAATCGCGGACGAGCCGGCGGATATTGCCGCTCTTGCCGAGGAGATCGAGGCCGAGTTCGGTCGTGGGCAGGTCTATATCGAGCGCAAAGGTCGGGTGCTGGCCATCCACACGCGCGCCGCCCCGCACCTGCTCCCCCGCGCCACGCAGCTTGTCGAGCAAGCGCTGGCCGTCCTGCCGAAGGGCTACCGGGTGGTTGCCGGCAATGCCGGTGTGGAGTTGCTGCCGCTCGAGGCAGCCAAGGGCGCCGCGATCCGGCGTTTCATGGACATCGCGCCATTCACAGGCCGCCGCCCGGTCTTCCTGGGCGACGACACGTCGGACGAAAACGGCTTCGAAGCCATCAACGATGCCGGCGGCATATCGATACGGGTGAAGCCACCAGCGTATACCGCCGCGCGGTACGGGCTTGCCGGCGTTACCGAGACGCTCGCCTGGCTGAGAGGTCAACTTTAGGTCCAGCCGGCGCAACCGCGATCGCGCATGCTGGAAACGGCAAGGAAAGGAACGGCTTCGATGGGACGCTTTGCAGAATTGGTTCGAGAGATCACGCCGAGTTGGCTTCATTCTCGCTCCTCCCGCCATGGGACCGCCGACGTTTCACCGTCCGATGCGGACTACAACTGGCAAGAGGCGATCGACAACAAGATGTATGGAGCCGACACGGCTGATTATTCCTATGTTCCGGGAAAGCCCACTTCAGATGCCGCAAGACCGGCCGGCGACAGCTCCATGGACGAGGAGGACATGCAGCGCGGTCCAAGGAAAGCCAATTGAGGGTGAAAGCCTTTCGGCGGCGGACGATCGCTACGCCGCAAACCGCAGGCCGCCGTCGCAGGTCAGCACCTGACCGGTCATGAAGCCGTTGGAGACGAGAAAGGCGATTGCGCTGGCGACGTCTTCGGCGCGGCCGACGCGACCGACCGGGGTCTTGCCGGCATAGTCGGCAAACAGCGCCTGCCTCTGCTCCTCGGCCAGAAAATCCCACCAGGGCGTGTCGATGACGCCGGGCGCAACGACATTGACGCGCAAGGGCTTCAGTTCCATCGCCAGGATCGGCACCACGGTCAACAGCATGCCATTGATGGCGGCGATGCCGGCGACGCCGGGCGTTGCGAGTTGGGCCGATACCGCTGAGATGAAGGTGACAGATCCGGCCTTGTTCAGAGTCGGCAAAGCGGCCTGCAAGCAAGACAGCTGCGGGCGGACTTTCTCGTCGACGCCGCTGCCGATGTCGGTCAGGTCAAGCGTGGGGAAGGGGCCAAGACCCTTGCCGCCGCTGGCGGCCAGTACCAGATGGTCGAAAGGGCCAAGGCGCTCGAAGAACCCGCTGACCTCGTCCGGCTTCGCGGCATCGAAAGCAGCCTTGTCGGCAGCGCCGCCAAGGCTTTTCCACGCGCTCCTCAGCTTCTCTTCGTTGCGCCCGGTGATGGTCACCTTCATGCCGGGGCCAAGCAGTTTGCGCGCCGTCGCCAAGCCGATGCCGGACGAGCCGCCGATGATAACGGTGTGCTGGATTGCCTTGGTCATGAACGCTGTTCCTTCGATGTTGGTGAGGCCGGGCCGATGAGGTCGAGGCTCAAGGCTCGCAACTGTTGTCTTGCCTTGGCGTCATAGGCCTGGGCGTCGGCACGGGATTCCCGCAGGCCGTCGAAATAGAGGCCGCTTTTGCCGTCGAGCGCGGGTGACGTGGCGAGGTTGAGGATGGCGTCGGCGCCGGTTTCGACCGAGTTCCAAGGCGTCACGCCTGCCTGCCGAACCATGGTGGTGTTCATGTAGCTCGCCGGATGCAGTGCGTTGACGGTGACGCCGGTGCCTTTCAGCCCCTGAGCCAGGTCGACGGTAAACAGGATCTGCGCCAGCTTGCTCTGGCAATAGGCACGCACGCCGTCATACGAGCGGGTCAGCATGACATCGCCGAAGTCGATCGCTTGCTGCCCGGCCGAGGCGACGTTGACGATGCGTGCCGGAGCGCTCGCCTTCAGCAATGGAAGGAGCTCGCTGGTGAGCAGGAAACCGGCGAGATAATTGACTGCGAAGCGCAGTTCGTAACCGTCTGCGCTGACTTGCCTTTTGGCGCCTTGGCCCGCCGTGCCGATGCCGGCATTGTTGATGAGGATGTCGAGCCGGTCGGTCCTGGCACGCACCGCCTCGGCAAGGCGGCGGACCTCGGCCAGAGAAGAGAGGTCGGCGACCAGCAGCTCGGCCTTGCCGCCGGCGGCTTCGATCTCAGTGATAACAACCTTGCCGCGCGTCGCATCGCGGCCGTGAACCAGCACCCGGGCGCCAGCGGCGCCGAGCCGTTGCGCGACGACGCGGCCAACGCCGTCAGTTGAGCCGGTGATGAGGATTGTCTTGTCTTTGAGTTCCATGTTCGGAGCCTCCGTTCTGTTGCTCTGAACGGAAGATGGGACAGTTGGCGCGCGTCAAACAGTTCAAACTTTATCCTGGTATCAATACTGCTATAATAGGCACATGGAGTCCCACGCTGCTCCCACACACTCCGCTGAAGACAGCCGCCGGCGCGAACTCGGCGCCTTCCTGCGCTCGCGACGCGAAAGGCTGACGCCCTCGGCCACCGGCATCGCGACTGGTCTCAGGCGGCGCACGCCGGGCTTGCGCCGCGAGGAGGTGGCGATGATCGCCGGCGTCGGCACGACCTGGTACACATGGCTGGAGCAGGGGCGCGAGGTCAGGCCCTCGGTTGAGGTGCTGACCGCGCTCGCCGAGGCACTGCGCCTCGACGCGGCCGAAAGACAGCATTTGTTCATCCTTGCCGACCGCCAGCAGCCGGAGCGCCGTGCCGCGGCGCCGGAAAAGGTCGATGGTCCGTTGCTGCACATGCTGCAAAGCCTGGTGCTGCAGCCGGCCTATGTGGTCGGGCGGCGCTGGGACGTGCTGGCCTGGAACCCGGCGGCCGTCGCGGTGTTCGGTGATTATGGCCTGCTGGAGGGTGACGCCCGCAATATCGTCCACATGGTGTTCACCAGCCCGCACCACCGGCGCCTGCTGGTCGACTGGGAGGAATTGGCGCGCACCGTGCTGGCCTCGTTCCGGGCGGCGAGCGCCCGGTATGTCGGCGATCCGGATTTCGAGCGGCTGATCGAGTTGATGACGCGCTCGAGCCCCGAATTTCGCGCCTGGTGGCCGCAGCGCGACGTCGCGCACCGACTGTCGGGAGTAAAGCATGTCCGGCACCCGAGCGCGGGCGCCATGACCTTCGAGCATATGAGCCTGTCGATCGGCGACGGCTCGGACATGAAGCTGATCGTCTACACGCCGCTTGCCGAGCAGAATTCGGTCGCCAAGCTGCAGACACTGCTGGACGCGCTGCCAGCTGAGCGGCGCAGCGCCTGAGGCGTCAGCCTTTCGGCTTCAGCCCATCCAAGAACAACTGCTCGAGAAATCTTGCCGCGTCCTCGAAGCGGCCGTCGCCGTCGCGGTTCGGGCCGAGCACGGCGCGGACCTGGACGTCGAAATCGGCATAATGCTGCGTCGTTGCCCAGATCGAAAAGATCAGGTGCCAGGGGTCGGTGCGGGCGATCTTGCCGGCGCGCATCCAGCCCTTCATGACGGCGGCCTTCTCGTCGACCAGCGTCTTCAGTTCGCCGGCCAGCAGCGGCATGATGCGCGGCGCGCCTTGCAGAATCTCGTTGGCGAACAGCCGGCTCTCGCGCGGGAAATCGCGCGCCATCTCCAGCTTGCGTCTGATATAGCTGCGCAATTCGGTCAGCGGATCGCCGATGTCGTCGAGTTCGCGCAGCGGCGCCAGCCAGGTGTCGAGCAGGCGCTGCATCAGCGTCTCGTGGATGTCTTCCTTGCGGCGGAAATAATAGAGCAGGTTCGGCTTCGACATGCCGGCGGCTTCGGCGATCTGGTCGATGGTCGAGCCACGGAAACCGTTGGTGGAGAACACTTCGAGCGCCGCCTCCAGGATGAGTTCGCGCTTTTCCTGCTGGATGCGGGTGCGGCGAGGGGCGTCCGTGCCGGTGGTCACCGTTGCAAGCCCTCGTGTTGAGGGTCATCTGGACCAATTCTCTGGACCAGTTTTTCCCTAGCCTGTGGAACGCACTTCAGGTGCCGCATTTCCGCTAGTAATCCCTTGACCGCCGACAGGGCGGTGCTAACGTTTGTCCAATCGGTCAAAAATTTGCGTAGCATGAAAACGCAGCAAAGACCAAGCGTTGGGCGCACCGAAACAGGTTACAAGGGGAAGTCTTGGTCATGTCCAACCGGCTGAAAGTCACGCCGAACGATCTCAGCGCATTCTGGATGCCGTTCACGGCAAACCGGCAGTTCAAGCAGGCGCCGCGCATGATGGTGTCCGCCAAGGACATGCATTACACGACCAGCGACGGCCGCAAGGTGCTCGACGGCACCGCTGGCCTGTGGTGCGTCAATGCCGGCCATTGCCGGCCGAAGATCACCGAAGCGATCCAGCACCAGGCCGCCGAGCTCGACTATGCGCCCGCCTTCCAGATGGGCCATCCGATCGTGTTCGAACTGGCCAACCGCCTGGTCGACCTCGCGCCCAAGGGCATGGATCATGTCTTCTTCACCAATTCCGGTTCGGAATCGGTCGAGACAGCGCTGAAAATGGCGATCGCCTATCACCGCGTTAAAGGCGAGGGTTCGCGCACCCGTCTGATCGGCCGCGAGCGTGGCTATCACGGCGTCAATTTCGGCGGCATTTCTGTCGGCGGCATCGTCACCAACCGCAAGATGTTCGGCACGCTGCTCGGCGGCGTCGACCACATGCCGCACACGCATCTGCCGGAAAAGAACGCCTTCACCAAGGGCGTGCCGGAACATGGCGCGGAACTCGCTAACGAGCTGGAGCGCATCGTCGCCCTGCATGACGCCTCGACCATCGCCGCTGTCATTGTCGAGCCGGTCGCCGGCTCCACCGGTGTTATCCTGCCGCCGAAGGGCTATCTTGAGAAGCTGCGCGAGATCTGCACCAAGCACGGCATCCTGTTGATCTTCGACGAGGTCATCACCGGTTTCGGCCGCCTCGGCACGCCGTTCGCCGCCGACTATTTCGGCGTCACGCCCGACATCATGACCACCGCCAAGGGCGTCTCCAACGGCGTCGTCCCGATGGGCGCGGTGTTCGTGAAGAAAGAAATCCACGACGCCTTCATGACCGGCCCCGAGCACATGATCGAGTTCTTCCACGGCTACACCTATTCGGGCAACCCGATTGCCTGTGCCGCGGCACTCGGCACGCTCGACACCTACAAGGAAGAGGGCCTTTTGACTCGCGGCGAGGAGTTGGCGCCGTACTGGGAAGACGCACTGCATTCGCTGAAGGGCGAGCCGAACGTCATCGACATCAGGAACATCGGCCTGATCGGTGCGATCGAGCTGGCGCCGATCGCCGGCCAGCCGACCAAGCGTGCCTTCTCGGCCTTCGTCAAGGCGTTCGAGCGCGGCGCGCTGATCCGCACCACCGGCGACATCATCGCGCTGTCGCCGCCGCTGATCATCACCAAGGGCCAGATCAATGAATTGATCGACCATGTGCGCGATGTGCTGAGGTCGATCGATTGAAGAACTGGGCGCGGATATCCCTCCCCCTCGAGGGGAGGGTGGCCGCGAAGCGGTCGGGTGGGGTCGGTGCGACAGTGCGCCGACCTGATCTTTTGCTGCGAGGTCGCTCGTGATGCCCCGTACCCGCGTGAGCTTCGAAATGCGCCAGAAGGCGCGTGCGCTTCGAGTTCACGCGACCAAGGGCGAATCCCTGCTGTGGTATGAACTGCGGGAGCTGAAGTCGAGCGGCATCAAGTTTCGCCGTCAGTGCCCGATTGGGCCTTACATCGTCGACTTCGCTTGCCTCGCGGTGAAGCTAATCGTTGAGGTCGACGGTGATCTGCACGAACACGAGAACGGCAAGCGGCACGATGCTGTTCGTGATGCCTATCTGCGCTCACTCGGGTTCGATGTCTTCCGTGTTGACGAGCCCGATGTCATAAACAGCGCTTGGCATGTCGCGCAGGTGGTCAAGGGGAAGGTTGAGCATATGTCAGCCGACCCCACCCGACCGCTTCGCGGCCACCCTCCCCTCGAGGGGGAGGGGGACGCCGGCGAATCGCAATCGATGAGGTTTTAGAGCATGGCCGCACCCGGTGAGAATCTGCGAATTAATTCAGACCGTTTGTGGGATTCCATCATGGAAATGGCGAAGATTGGCCCAGGCATTGCCGGCGGCAACAATCGCCAGACCGTGACCGACGAGGACGGCGAGGGCCGGCATCTATTCAAGCGCTGGTGCGATGCGGCCGGGCTCGAAATGAGCGTCGACGAAATGGGCACGATGTTTGCCCGCCGCGAAGGCACCGACCCCAGCCTGCCGCCGGTCTATGTCGGCAGCCATCTCGATACGCAGCCGACCGGCGGCAAGTATGACGGCGTGCTTGGCGTGCTGGGCGGGCTTGAAGTGGTGCGCTCGCTCAATGATCTAGGCATCAAGACCAAACATCCGATCGTCGTCACCAACTGGACGAATGAAGAAGGCGCGCGCTTCGCTCCGGCGATGATGGCGTCGGGCGTCTTCGCCGGCGTGCTCGACCAGGCCGATGTCTACGGGCACACCGACAAGCAGGGGAAAAAATTCGGCGAGGAGCTCGAACGCATCGGCTGGAAGGGCACGGAGAAAGTCGGTGACCGCAAGATCCACGCCTTCTTCGAATTGCATATCGAGCAGGGACCGATCCTCGAGGACGAGGGCATCGACATCGGTGTCGTCACCCACGGGCAAGGTTTGAAGTGGCTGCAGGTGACGCTGACCGGCAAGGAAGCGCATACCGGTTCGACGCCGATGCCCAAGCGCCGCAATGCCGGGCTCGGCATGGCGCGGGTGATCGAATTGGTGCACGAGATCGCCATGGACTACCAGCCCGACGCCGTCGGCGCGGTCGGCCACATGGAGGTCTATCCCAACTCGCGCAACATCATTGCCGGGCGCACCGTCTTCACCATCGACATCCGCTCGCCGGAAAAGGAAGTGCTGGATGCCATGGACGGCCGCATCCGCGAGGGCATCGATACGATCTGCGATGCGCTCGACATCCGCTACGAGATCGAACAGGTCGGCGCTTTCGATCCGGTCACCTTCGATGCCGGTTGCGTCAAGGCGATCCGCGATGCCGCCGAACGCCTCGGCTATTCCCACCGCAACATCGTTTCCGGCGCCGGCCATGACGCCTGCTGGATCAACCGCGTTGCGCCGACCGCCATGGTGATGTGCCCCTGCGTCGACGGGCTGAGCCATAACGAGGCCGAGGAAATCTCCAAGGAGTGGGCCTCGGCCGGCGCCGATGTTTTGTTCCACGCGGTGGTGGAGACGGCTGTCATCGTGGAGTGAACTCAGAAATCTACCTTCCAAACGCCGCTCGCAAAGAAGCGCGAAGAGAACAAGGGAACAGAAAATGACCAAAGTCATCAAGAACGGCACCATCGTCACCGCCGACCGCACCTGGAAGGCCGATGTGCTGTTCAGCCACGGCAAGATCGTCGCCATCGGTTCGGACCTGCATGGCGACCACGAGTTCGACGCCACCGGCTGCTACATCATGCCGGGCGGCATCGACCCGCATACCCATCTCGAAATGCCGTTCATGGGCACCTATTCGGCCGATGACTTCGAATCCGGCACGCGGGCAGCCCTTGCCGGCGGCACGACGATGGTGGTCGATTTCTGCCTGCCGGCGCCGAAGCAGTCGCTGCTCGAAGCCTTGCAGATGTGGGACAACAAGACCTCCAAGGCGTCCTGCGACTACTCCTTCCACATGGCGATCACCTGGTGGGGCAAGCAGGTGTTCGACGAGATGGCTGATGTCGTCGACAAGGGCATCACCTCGTTCAAGCATTTCATGGCCTACAAGGGCGCGCTGATGGTCGACGACGACGAGATGTATGCGTCGTTCCAGCGCTGTGCCGACCTTGGCGCGCTGCCGCTGGTGCATGCCGAAAATGGCGACGTGGTTGCGGCCCTGTCGCAGAAGCTGCTTGCCGCCGGCAACAATGGGCCCGAGGGCCACGCCTATTCGCGTCCACCGGAGGTGGAAGGCGAGGCGACCAACCGCGCCATCATGATCGCCGACATGGCCGGCGTGCCGCTCTATGTCGTGCATGTCTCCTGCGAGCAGAGCCATGAGGCGATCCGCCGCGCGCGGCAGAAGGGCATGCGGGTGTTCGGCGAGCCGCTGATCCAGCACCTGACGCTCGACGAGAGCGAGTATTTCGACAAGGACTGGGACCATGCGGCGCGCCGGGTGATGAGCCCGCCTTTCCGCAACAAATTGCACCAGGACTCGCTGTGGGCCGGACTGCAGGCAGGCTCGCTGCAGGTGGTGGCGACCGACCATTGCGCCTTCACCACCAAGCAGAAGCGCAACGGCGTCGGCGATTTCACCAAGATCCCGAACGGCACCGGCGGACTGGAAGATCGTATGCCGGTGCTGTGGACGACTGGCGTCAACACTGGCCGCCTGACGATGAACGAGTTCGTCGCGGTGACCTCGACCAACATCGCCAAGATCCTCAACATGTATCCGAAAAAGGGCGCCATCGTCGAAGGCGCGGATGCCGACATCGTCGTCTGGGATCCGAAGCGAAAGAAGAAGATTTCCTCAAAGAAGCAGCAGTCCGTCATCGACTACAACGTCTTCGAAGGGTTCGAGGTGACCGGCCTGCCGCGCTTCGTGTTCTCGCGTGGCGAACTGTCGATCCAGGAGGCGGAGGTCAAGGCCAAGCCCGGCCATGGCGAATTCGTCGCCCGCGAGCCGAATGCGGCGATCAACCGGGCGCTGTCGACGTGGAAGGAGATTTCCGCGCCGCGCAAGGTGGAACGCACCGGTATTCCGGCGACCGGGGTTTGAGCTTGGCGCGTTCGGCCGCGCTCATTTTGTTGGTCTTGGCGGCAAGTGTCGCTGGTCCGGCAGCAGCAGGCGGCGTGCTGGCCGGCTCCTGGGGCAATGATGTCGGCTGTGCCGGCGTCAAGGCCGGTTATCAGGACAGCGACGCCTATATCGTTCTGACCGCCGAAGGCATCGAGACCTATGGCAGCGGCTGCCGGTTCGCGCAGCAACTGACGCCGATGCTGGGCACGCAATCGCTCAGTTCGACCTGCTCCGCCGAAGGCGAGGCAGGAACGACGGTCGAAACCGTCGTGGTCACCAACAAGGGAGAGGATGGTTTCTTTGTCACCATCCCCGGCCTTGAGGAAATGGGGCCGCTGCAATCATGTTTGTGACGTTTTGGGGGTGAGCATGCGTGGTTTTGGTCTATCTGTCGCGATGGTTCTCGTGCTGGCTGCGGGCCAAGCCTCGGCGGCGGGCATCGATCTATCCAAGCCCTATGGCAACAAGTCCGGCTGCATCAACAAGAACGGCCAGAAAGTCTATGCGGAAGACATGCTGCTGCTGAACGCTACGGAATTCATCACCGCGACCAACGCCTGCACCTTTACCGACAAGAAGACGCAGGCTGACGGTTCGATGGTGGTGAAGTCAATGTGCGAGGCAGACGGCGGGGATGGTCAGTCGCCGATACAGTTCACCATCAAGCGCAGTCCCAAGAACGCCAAGAAGCTGGTAATCGCGGATGAGGATGGCACTGTGTACGGGGAAGTTTCCCGGTGCCGATGACGCGCAAGTTCCTATCGATGCAGTCGGATTCAGGCGACCAGCGCATCCAGTTCCGGCAACAGGACGACGCTTTCCTGTTCGTTGGGATCGGTGCGGGCAATGACGGCCGAAGACGGGGCGCCGCTCAGATTGGCCGGCAGATGCGGCACGCCGGCGGGAATGTAGAAGAGATCGCCGGCCTTGACGACGATATGATGCTCGAGCCGGTCGCCATACCAGGTATGGACTTCGCCGGAGAGCACATAGATCGCCGTTTCATGGCTCTCGTGCATATGTGCCTTGGCACGAGCGCCGGGCGGCATGGTGAGGACGTGCATGCAGATGCCGGAAGAGCCGACGGTCTCTGTGGCGATGCCGGCGAAATAGGTCAATCCCTGCTTGCCTTCATAAGTGCTTTCAGGGCGGATAAGATGACAAGTGGGTTTGGGCGACATCGGGAAACTCCGGGCGTCGATTGAGTGGGACAAGACCAATGGGACAGGGCGAGTGGAAAACAACATCGCAATAAAAGCAATCGGATTCCGGCCGGAGCCGCAGGGACGGGAACAGGCGGGCGGCAGCCGATGACAGGGACTTCGCCAGCCGTCGTCGCGGCAAGCAAACTCGGACTGACCTTCCAGACCAATGACGGGCCGGTGCAGGCGCTGTCCAATGTCGATCTCACCATCGGCAAGGGAGAATTCGTCTCCTTCATCGGGCCTTCCGGCTGCGGCAAGACCACGCTGCTGCGCGTTATCGCTGATCTGGAGAAGCCGACCTCGGGGACGATTTCGGTCAACGGCATGACAGCAGAACAGGCGCGCGAGAAACGCGCTTATGGCTACGTCTTCCAGGCCGCCGCGTTGTTTGCGTGGCGCACCATCGAGCGCAATGTCGGACTGCCCTTGGAGATCATGGGCCTGTCCAAGGCGGAACAAGCGGAGCGCATCAAGCGCACGCTCGATCTCGTCAACCTCTCGGGATTCGAGAAGAAATATCCCTGGCAGCTCTCGGGCGGCATGCAACAGCGCGCCTCGATCGCTCGCGCGCTGGCCTTCGATGCCGACCTTCTACTGATGGACGAGCCGTTCGGCGCGCTGGATGAGATCGTGCGCGACCACCTCAACGAGCAATTGCTGGAGCTGTGGGGACGGACCAACAAGACCATCTGCTTCGTCACCCACTCCATTCCCGAAGCCGTCTATCTGTCGACGCGCATCGTGGTCATGTCGCCGCGCCCAGGCCGCGTCAGCGATGTCATCGAATCGACGCTGCCGAAAGAGCGGCCGCTCGACATCCGCGAGACGCCGGAGTTTCTGGCGATCGCAGCGCGCGTCCGCGACGGGTTGCGGGCAGGGCACAGCTATGATGATTGAGCGCTTCGAAAAGCGAGAGGCCAACCTCGCCTTCGTCATCCTAGGGCGAAGCAAGCGCGAAGCGGCGAGCGCAGACCCTAGGATCCATGCTGTGACGTCCGCCGAAGGGCGCAAGCGGCGGAGAATAGCCGCCAAGCAGGGCGCGGGACAGGGAACCATGTTCCGCACCGCTGCGGAGCGGGTAGGTAACGGCATGGATCCTAAGATCTGCACCGCGTCGCTCTGCTCCTTGCTTCGCCCTAGGATGACGAAGAGAAAGGCACCCGACCTCCGCTTCGCTCCGGCCACCCTCTCCCCGTCGGGGAGAGGAGGGCGCGTACCTGGCGAGGCCGGCTAGATGGACACCTTCCGCGACAAGCTCATTCCCGTGACCTCGATCCTCGCTGGAGTGGTCATGCTCTGGTATATCTTCGCCGTCATCCTCAACACGCCGTTCCAGCGTGATCTCGATCGCCGCGCCGGTGAAACACCTGCCTTGAGCGAGTTCATCGGCAAGACGCTGTCGCAGCCGAAGCCGACGCTGCCGGCGCCGCATCAGGTGGCGGTGAACTTCTTCGAAAACACCTTTCTGCGGCCCATCACCTCGAACCGCAGCCTCGTCTACAATGCCTGGGTGACACTGTCGTCGACGCTGCTTGGCTTTGCCTTCGGCACGGCGCTCGGCATCATCATTGCTGTCGGTATCGTGCATGTGGCGACGCTCGATCGCAGTCTGATGCCGTGGATCATTGCCTCGCAGACGATTCCCATCCTGGCGGTGGCGCCGATGATCATCGTCGTGCTGGCGGCGGTCGGCATCACCGGCCTGGTCCCGAAGGCGATGATCTCGACCTATCTGTCGTTCTTCCCGGTGACCGTGGGCATGGTGAAAGGGCTGCGTTCGCCTGAGATCATGCATCTCGACCTGATGCACACCTACAATGCCAGCGCCGCGCAGACCTTCTGGAAATTGCGCGTGCCGGCCTCGGTGCCGTTCCTGTTCACCTCGATGAAGGTGGCGGTGGCGGCAAGCCTGGTCGGCGCCATCGTCGGCGAACTGCCGACCGGCGCTGTCGCCGGCATCGGCGCCAAGCTGTTGGCCGGCGCTTACTACAGCCAGTCCATCGACATCTGGTCGGCGCTGGTCGCCGGCTCGGTGGTGGCCGCGCTTCTGGTCATGGTGGTCGGCATTGCCGGGCGCATCGTCGATCGCGCCATGGGCGGGAGGCCGGCATGAACTGGCTGAAACCTTCCTGGCAAGCGGTGCTGGCCATTGTGCTGTGCCTGATCGCGGTCGCGCTTGGTGCGATGTCGAAGCCGGAGGCGGCTGCGCTTGCGGACCCAACGGTCAGCATCAACTATCCCTATCTCGGAACCAAAAGCTTGATGTTCGGCCTGGCCATGCTGGCGGCGCTGATCTCCATGATCAGGATTCCGCCCCTTGCGGAAGCGGTGGCGCTGTTCATAGGCGCCCATCTCGTGGCCTGGCTGCTGATCTCAGGCATTACAGGTTTTGAGGGCACCGCACTGGCGCCGTATTTCCTGCTGCTCGCGGCCGCATGGCTGCTTGGCTGGCGCTGCGTGGCGGTGCTGTCGTCATTGCGTCCTTTCGCCAGTTGGGCATGGACGGGCTTGCGCCTGATCATCCCGGCCATTTTCGGCGCCTGGATCCTGATCATCTGGGAAGCGGTGACGCGAGGCGCGGGCATCCCCTTCATCCTGTTGCCGCCGCCTAGCGCCATCGGCGTGCGCATCGCCGGTTCGCTGCCTGTGCTCGGCGCCGATGTCCGACAGACCATCTTCAAGGCGGTTGTCTTCGGCTATGTCGTGGGCAGTGGCGCCGGCTTCATCGCCGCGGTGCTCGCCGACCGTGTGCCGTTCCTGCGGCGCGGACTGCTGCCGATCGGCAATATGGTCTCGGCGCTGCCGATCATTGGCGTCGCACCGATCATGGTCATGTGGTTCGGCTTCGACTGGCAGTCCAAGGCAGCGGTGGTCATCATCATGACCTTCTTCCCAATGCTGGTGAACACGGTTGCCGGGCTTGCCGCCTCGGGCCACATGGAACGCGACCTGATGCGCACCTATGCGTCGGGCTACTGGCAGACGCTGCTGAAGCTCAGGCTGCCGGCAGCCGCGCCCTTCATCTTCAACGCGCTGAAGATCAACTCGACGCTGGCGCTGATCGGCGCCATCGTCGCCGAGTTCTTCGGCACGCCTGTCGTCGGCATGGGCTTCCGCATCTCGACCGAGGTTGGGCGGATGAACATCGACATGGTCTGGGCCGAAATCGCAGTTGCAGCACTTGCGGGTTCGGTCTTTTATGGCGTGGTCGCTCTTGTCGAAAGAGCCGTCACGTTTTGGCATCCCTCTGTCCGTGGTGGATAGGGGCGGTGGGTTTAGGGCACTAACTTCAGAGGGTAATAAAATGAAAAGACTGATTATTCCCGTTCTGGCCGGCGCGATGTCGCTTGCCGCTTTCCAGGCAATGGCCGCCGACAAGGTGACGTTGCAGCTGAAATGGGTCACGCAGGCCCAGTTTGCCGGCTACTATGTTGCCAAGGCCAAGGGCTTCTATGAGGCCGAAGGCCTCGACGTCGACATCAAGCCGGGCGGTCCGGATATTGCCCCCGAGCAGGTGATCGCCGGTGGCGGCGCCGACGTCATCGTCGACTGGATGGGCGGTGCGCTGGCCGCCCGCGAGAAGGGCGTGCCGCTGGTCAACATCGCCCAGCCGTTCAAGAAGGCCGGCATGGAGCTGGTCTGCCCCAAGGACGGCCCGATCAAGACCGAAGCCGACTTCAAGGGCCACACGCTCGGCGTCTGGTTCTTCGGCAACGAATATCCGTTCTACGCCTGGATGAACAAGCTTGGCCTCAAGACCGATGGCGGTCCGGACGGTGTCACCGTCCTGAAGCAGAGCTTCGACGTGCAGCCGCTGATCCAGAAGCAGGCGGATTGCATCTCGGTCATGACTTACAACGAGTACTGGCAGCTGATCGACGCCGGCTACAAGCCGGAACAGCTGACCGTATTCAACTACTCTGCGATGGGCAACGACCTGCTCGAAGACGGGCTTTATGCGTCCGAAGACAAGCTCAAGGATCCGGCCTTCGAGGACAAGATGGTGCGTTTCGTGCGCGCTTCGATGAAGGGCTGGAAATACGCCATCGACAACAATGACGAAGCAGCAGGCATCGTCATGGACGGCGGCGGCCAGGACGAAAACCACCAGAAGCGGATGATGAGCGAAGTCGCCAAGCTGATCGACAATGCCGACGGCAAGCTCGATCCGGCGACCTACGAGCGCACCGCTAAGGCGCTGCTCGACCAGAAGATCATCACCAAGGAGCCGACCGGCGCCTACACCACCGCCATCACCGACAAGGCGGTCAAGTAAGTCTATCCGGCAACATATCGATCTAGGAACGGCGCCTCTTGCTAGAGGCGCCGTTCCTTTATGGTGTTCATGACGAAGCTGGTCTCGATCGAGGCGACGCATTTCAGTCGCGCGATCTTTTCCTTGATGAAGCGCTCGTACTGCTCGAGGCTTCCGGTCACCACCTTCAGCACATAGTCGCGCGAACCGGTGACGAGGTGGCATTCCAGCACCTCTTCCCAGCCGCGGATTGCGTCCTCGAACATGACGATCTCGTCCTCGTTCTGGCGGCTGAGCCGGATTGTGGCGATGGCGACCATGCTCCAGCCGAAGGCTGAGGGATCGACCAGCGTGGTGTAGCCCCTGATGACGCCGGTTTCCTCCAGCCGCCGCACCCGCCGCAGGCAGGGCGAGGGCGACAGGCCAATCCGTTCGGCAAGCTCGTTGTTGGTGATGCGGGCGTCGGCCTGCAGCTCGCGCAGGATCTTGCGGTCGAAATCATCAGCTATCTTCTGCTGCACTTTCGGTCTCTCCAGGCAATTTGTTGCGGCATGCGCCCATGCGAGCCGCAGAAGAGCAAGGACTGGCGGATCGGGATCGCATAAATTGCCGCGACACCCCTCGAAAAAGGCAGGAAAAATCATGACCGCGCCACGCCCGTCGAAAACCCATATCGGCAACCACAAGCTCCATCCGGAAACGCTGATGCTGAGCTATGGCTTCGATCCGCAGCTTTCGGAGGGCGCGGTCAAGCCGCCGGTGTTCCTGACCTCGACCTTCGTCTTCAAGTCGGCGGAAGAGGGACGAGACTTCTTCGACTACACGTCCGGCCGCAAGGAGCCGCCGAGCGGCACGGCGTCGGGCCTGGTCTATTCGCGCTTCAACCATCCCAACAGCGAGATCGTCGAGGACCGGCTGGCGGTCTATGAGGGAACGGATGCCTGCATCCTGTTTTCGTCAGGCATGTCGGCGATCGCGACGACGCTGCTGGCCTATGCCCGTCCGGGCGATGTCATCCTGCATTCGCAGCCGCTCTATGGCGGCACCGAGACGCTTTTGACGCGCACGCTTTCCGGTTTCGGCATCGGCGCTGTCGGCTTCGCGGACGGCGTCGACGAGACGGCTGTGCGTGCCGCCGCCGAAGCTGCAGCCGCGAAGGGCCGAGTGTCGGTCATCCTGATCGAGACGCCGTCAAATCCGACCAACAGCCTGGTCGATATCGCGCTGATGCGGACGATCGCCGACGAGATCGGCGCGAGCCAAGGGTCGACGCCGATCGTCATCTGCGACAACACGCTGCTCGGCCCGGTGTTCCAGCGGCCGATCGAACACGGCGCCGATGTCTCCGTCTATTCGCTGACCAAATATGTCGGCGGCCATTCCGACCTCATCGCGGGCGCCGCCATGGGCAGCAAGGCGGTGACGAAGCCGATCAAGGCGCTGCGCGGCGCGATCGGCACGCAGCTCGACCCGCATTCCTGCTGGATGCTCGGCCGCTCGCTGGAGACGCTGTCCATCCGCATGGAGCGGGCCAACGACAATGCGCGCCTGGTCGCCGAATTCCTGCGCGACCACGCCAAGGTCGAGAAGGTGCATTATCTGCCGTTCGTGGGCGAGGATACGCCGGCGGGGCGTACCTACAAGGCGCAATGCAGCGGCGCCGGCTCGACCTTCTCTTTCGACATCAAGGGCGGGGAGAAGGCTGCTTTCGCGTTTCTCAACGGGCTGCAGATCTTCAAGCTGGCGGTAAGCCTCGGCGGAACGGAATCCTTGGCCAGTCACCCGGCGGCCATGACCCATTCGGGCATTCCCTTCAACGTGCGCCAGCGCATCGGCGTGCTGGAGACCACGGTCAGGCTGTCGATCGGCGTCGAGCACCCGGACGATCTGATCGCCGATCTGACGCAGGCGCTGGCTGCGGTCTGACGGATCACCTTCCTTCGAATCTGGGAAGGGCGAGCGATCGAATGCTTTGATCAGCCATCACAAAAGCGTGTGGTGGGATACATTTCGGTGCTCAGCCGTTGCATTTCCGCATGCGCGCGCCGGGAGGCGCGACGGATGCGACATCCCAATCGGAGGTGCTTCATGCGCAACCTATCCTTCTTCCCGGCGCTTTCGGCGCTGGCCATTTCGACCGCGTTCCTGTTCGCATCGCCGGCTCTGGCCGCCACGGAAAAGTTCAAGGCGACGCTCGACGGCGGCCAGCAAAACCCGCCAGTCACCACGAAGGGCAAGGGCACGGCCACTCTCACGTTCGACACGGCCAAGAAGAAGCTCAGCTGGAACGTCAAATATTCAGGCCTCAGCGGACCAGCAACGGGCGCGCACATTCACGGCCCGGCGGCGATGGGTGCAAACGCCGACCCGGTCATCCCATTCAAAAAGCTCAAGAGCCCGATCAGGGGATCTGAAACGCTGACGGATGCCCAGGCGGCTGACCTGGAGGCAGGCAAGTATTACGTCAACATCCATACATCAGCCAACCAGGACGGTGAGATCCGCGGCCAGATCGAAAAGGCGAAGTAGGTACAGGCTGTTCCGAAAGAGGGGCGGGCGACCGCCCCTTTTTTGTCACGCCTTGTCGCGGATCTGGCTCATCGTCCGCGTCGGCGTGATCGCCTCCGGGTCGAGCCTGATTTCGACGATCGCCGGCTTGCCGCTGGCGCGGGCACGCTCGAAGGCCGGGGCGAAATCGGTGGTCTTCTCGACCGTTTCGCCATGACCGCCATAGGCACGGGCAAGGGCCGCGAAGTCGGGATTCCTGAGATCCGTGGCCACCACGCGGCCGGGATATTCCCGCTCTTGATGCATGCGGATGGTGCCGTAGATGCCGTTGTTGACGACGACGACGACGATCGGCAGGTTATATTGCACGGCGGTGGCGAATTCCTGCCCGTTCATCAGGAAGCAGCCGTCGCCGGCAAAGGCAACCACGGTGCGGTCCGGAAACAGTTCCTTGGCGGCGACAGCCGCAGGGGTGCCATAGCCCATCGAGCCTGAGGTCGGTGCGCCTTGAGTGGCGAAGCGGCGGAAGCGGTGGAAGCGATGCACCCAGGTGGCGTAATTGCCGGCACCGTTGGTCAGGATGGCGTCGTCGGGCAGCATCTTTTCCAGGTAGTTCATGATCGGCCCCATCTGGACCGGGCCGGGGCCGCTTTCCGGCGGCGTCGACCAGTCGAGATAGGCGGCATGCAGCTTTGGCGTCTCGGCTGCCCAGACGGGTGCGGAAGCCGGCTTGCGGTTGGCGAAGGCTTCGACGAAGGCGGCAGGCGAGGCGTTGATCGCCAGTGTCGGCCGGTAGACGCGGCCGAGTTCGCCGGCGTCGGCATGGACATGGACCAGCGCCTGATCGGGGTAGGGGCTTTTCAGCAGCGTGTAGTCGGATGACGGCATTTCGCCCATGCGGCCGCCGATGAGCAGCACGAGATCGGCTTGCTTGATCGCTGTCGCCAGCTTTGGATTGATGCCGATGCCGACATCGCCGGCATAGTTCGGATGCAGATGGTCGAACAGCATCTGGCGGCGGAAGGAGCAGCCGACCGGCAGCGACCACGCCTCGGCGATCGTGCGCATCCGCGCCACCGCCTCGGCATCCCAACGCGTGCCGCCAAGAATGACGAACGGCCGCTTGGCCTTGGCCAGCAGCTTTTCCAGCGCATCGAGCTCGGCTTCGCCCGGCCGGGTTTCGACCGGTGTGTGCGGCAAGGCGACGGGCGCTTCGACGACACTGGTCAGCATGTCTTCCGGCAGCGAGATGACGACTGGGCCGGGACGGCCCGATGTTGCCACCGCGAAGGCGCGGGTGACGAATTCCGGGATGCGCGAGGCATCGTCGATCTCGACCACCCATTTGGCGATGTCACCGAAGAACCTCTTGTAGTCCACTTCCTGAAAAGCCTCGCGTTCCTTGGCGTGGCTGGCGACCTGGCCGATGAACAGGATGACGGGAACCGAATCCTGCATGGCGATGTGGATGCCGGCCGAGGCGTTGGTGGCGCCGGGGCCGCGGGTGACGAAGCAGATGCCGGGCTTGCCGGTCAGGCGGCCGTGGCAATCGGCCATCATGGCGGCACCGCCTTCCTGGCGGCAGACGATGGTGCGGATCGCTGAATCGTGCAGCGCGTCGAGCACCGCCAGATAGGATTCACCGGGCACGCAATAGATGCGGTCGGTGCCGTTGGCTTCGAGCGCGTCGACGATCAGTTGTCCGCCGGTCTTCATTGTCCAGACTTCTCCAATTCGGCAAGGATTTCTTGCGTGTGTTCGCCCAGGCGCGGCGAGGGGCGCTCATAGACGAGCGGCGTGCCTGACATCACCATCGGCGCACGCACCGAAGGCAGAAGATTGCCATGGCCGTCGTCGAGGTCGAGCCGCATGCCGCGCGCGATCGTCTGCGGGTCGGCGAACATCTGGCCGATCGTATTGATCGGGCTCGCCGGCACGCCTGCCGCTTCCAGCTTTGCCAGCAGCGGATCGCGGTCAAAAATCTTCAGCGCCTCGATCATGTGCTCGCGCAGCTTTACCCGGTTGGCGACCCGGGCCGGATTGGTCGCAAAGTCTGGATCGACAGGCAAATCGTCCAGTCCGACGGCAGCGCAGAATTTCGCGAACTGGCCGTCATTGCCGACCGCCAGGATGATGTGGCCATCTCGGACTGGCACCACTTCGTAAGGGGCGATGTTCATATGCGCATTGCCCATCTGCACCGGCGATTTGCCGGAGACGAGATAGTTGAGGTTCTGGTTGCCGAGTGCCGAGATCTGGGTGTCGAACAGCGCCATGTCGATGTGCTGGCCTTCGCCAGTTCGTTCGGCATGGCGCAGTGCGGCCTGGATGGCGATGACCGAATAGAGGCCGGTGAAGATGTCCGAGATGGCAACGCCGGCCTTTTGCGGCTCACGGCCTACCTCGCCGGTGATCGACATCATGCCGGCCATGGCCTGGATGATGAAGTCGTAGCCGGCGCGGGGTGCATACGGGCCATCCTGACCGAAGCCGGTGATCGAGCAATAGACGAGGCGGGGGTTGATCTTGCGCAGGCTGTCATAGTCGAGCCCGTACTTCTTCAGGCCGCCGAGCTTGAAGTTCTCGATCAGCACATCCGACGTCGCGACCAGCCGGCGCACGGTCTCGGCGCCTTCGGGTGTCGAGAAATCGATGGCGATGGAGCGCTTGCCGCGATTGCAGGAATGGTAATAGGCGGCCGACAGGTTCTCGCCGTCCTTGCCCATGACGAAGGGGGGACCCCATTTGCGGGTGTCGTCGCCGCCATCGGGGCTCTCGACCTTGATGACATCGGCGCCGAGATCGGCAAGCAATTGCCCGGCCCATGGCCCGGCAAGGATGCGCGCGAGCTCGACGACGCAGACGCCTTTCAGCGGGGGCTCAGCCATAGATCACCATGGTTGCTGCAATCACCTTGATTGCTGCGAAAGCAGAGCCTCTATCAAGCCCTGCAACGGCTGTCACGGCTCTTGCGATGGGCCAATCCGTCACGCTTTCAGGATACCATCGGCCCAGGCGGCGAAATCGTCCATGATGATGTCGCGATTCACCTCGTTCAGGCTTTCGTGGCGGGTGTCGGCGTAAACCTTTGAAACGAGATTCGAAAAGCCCATCGAACGCATGCGTTTCGCGAGTTGGGTAATCCCTTTGCCGTAGTCGGAAGCGGGATCCTTTTCGCCGCCAACGATGCTGACGGGGAGGTCGCGCCGGATGCCGGCAAAACCGGCATCCTTGCCACCGTTGAGCGCCATGCCGACGACGTCGCGCCACATCGACACCGAGGCATCCCAACCGCACAGCGGGTCGGCGATGTATTTTGCCACCTCAGCCTCGTCGCGCGACAGCCAGTCGAACAATGTGCGGTGATTGGGCACCGCCTTGCCCCAGGCCTGGAAGGTGAGTTTCGGCAGCAGCCGCGACGGCACGTCGGAGCCGAGCCGCATCCGCTCCCAGGCAAGAATGCCGAGCGCTACCTGGCCGAGCAGGCCAGCTGAGAAATTGCCGTTCCAGATCGCGGCGGCATGAACTCGCGGCGAATGGCGCAGCAGGTAGTTCAGCGCCATGGACGCACCCATCGAATGACCAAACAGGATGACCGGCCGGTTCGGGCATTCGCTGGCGATGACATCGTGAATGGCATCGACGTCGGCGATCGCCTTGGCCGGACCGTCCTTGCCGGCGAACCTGCCGAGCGGCGCGTCGGGGGCCTTGGTCGCACCGTGGCCGCGATGATCATGGACATAGACGTGGAAGCCGCGCGCAGAGAGAAAATCGGCGAAGCGGGCATAGCGCGCGGCGTGCTCGGCCAGGCCGTGATTGATCTGGACGACGGCACGTGCCCGGCCATCGGCCTGCTTGACGTAAAGATTGAGATCGGCACCGGTCGGCGAGGCAACCACGCGCTGCTGGCTGAATGACATGCCGCCTGGTCTCCGCCTTTGCTCTATTGTTGTTGGCTTTGTTTGCGCCGGTGCCGGTTTTGCGTCAATCCGCCGTGCCTGCTTTTCCGCGATGATGTTTCTTGCGTTTGGCCAGTAAAATATCGCAATTCTGACATGGAGACAGCTTCAGTCTGTCGTCCACTTCTTCAGCCGGGGATTTTCCATGCGCATTGGTGTCGTTTTCGGATTGGCCGTATTGGCGGCGTCGCTAGCTGGTGCGGCGCGTGCCGACGTCAAGATGAGCGGCAGCTTCGTTGCCGACGCCGCCTGTCCGGCGACGCAAGCCATCAAGAACGGCAAGAACCCCGGCAATGTCTCGACCGACGCCGGGCAGAGCTACCAGCTGCTGGCCGGTAACAAGGATGCGCCGACGCATTACCTCATCCTGGTGCCGGGCGCCGATCCGGAGCGCCGTTGGGTGAAGGTCAGCTGCGGCCATATCTCCGGCAGCAGCGCCGCGACTGTGCCGGCAGCACCTGGCGGGCAAGCCAAGCCGGCGGCGTCGGGAAAACCCGAATACGTCTTCGCGCTGAGCTGGCAGCCGGCCTTCTGCGAGACCAAGTCGAGCAAGACCGAATGCAAAGCGCAGAGTTCCGGTGATTTCGACGCGACGCATTTCACCTTGCACGGGCTGTGGCCGCAGCCGAACGGCAATTTCTATTGCCAGGCGACAGCGAGCGACAAGGCCAACGACAATCCGGCTCACTGGAAGGACCTGCCGCCGGTCAATTTGGACGCCAGCACCCGCACGGAACTCGATCAGGTGATGCCGGGGACAGCTTCGAAGCTCGAACGGCATGAATGGATCAAGCACGGCACCTGCTACGGCAAGAGCCAGCAGGACTACTTTTCCGATGCGCTCAACCTGATGCGCGCGGTGAACAGCTCGCCGGTGCGCGATCTCTTTGCCAAGAACATCGGCGGCAAGCTGACGGCGGACCAGATCCGTGGCGCTTTCGATACTGCCTTCGGGGCGGGAGCAGGGGACCGGGTGCGCGTTTCCTGCGTCATCGATCCGTCGAGCGGCAGGCGGCTGATCGGCGAACTGACGCTCGGTCTCGCCGGCCCGATCGAACCCAACAGCTCGCTCAAGGACCTGTTGCTGGCGTCTGTGCCGACCAACAAGGCCGGCTGCCCGACAGGCACCGTCGATGCGATCGGGTTCCAGTAAGGACGGGGCGGGTCGAGCCCGGCGAGACCATGCCGAACGGCAAGGCGACGTAAAAGACGCTGGCGAGATAGGTCTCAAGAGCGCAGGACCGACGGAAAACGTTCCGGTTCGGCGGACACTTCCGCGTGTGACCGGCCAGATATGGCAAAAGCGATTGCCGTTCGCCGCCGCATCGCCTACATAGCGGCCAACCTCCACCCAATTCGACAAATCCAGTCAGTTTTCTGGGCCAGTCAGTTTTTTCAGGGAAAGCGCGCGTGGCACGCCAGTTCATCTATCACATGGCCGGCCTCAACAAGGCCTATGGCACCAAGAAGGTGCTCGAGAATGTCCATCTCTCCTTCTATCCCGACGCCAAGATCGGCATTCTCGGCCCCAACGGGTCGGGCAAGTCGACGATCCTCAAGATCATGGCCGGGCTCGACAAGGAGTGGAACGGCGAAGCCTGGCTGGCTGAAGGCGCCACCGTCGGCTACCTGGCGCAGGAGCCGGCGCTCGATCCGGACAAGACCGTGTTCGAAAACATCATGGAAGGCGTAGCCGCCAAGACCGCCATCATCGAGCGCTACAACGAATTGATGATGAACTATTCCGACGAGACGGCCGACGAGTCGGCCAAGCTCCAGGACGAGATGGACCGGCTCAACCTGTGGGATCTCGAACAGCAGGTCGAGATGGCAATGGAAGCGCTGGGCTGCCCGCCCAAGGATTCGGAAGTCACCAAGCTTTCGGGTGGCGAGCGCCGCCGCGTAGCACTTTGCCAGCTCTTGCTGCGCCAGCCCGACCTTTTGCTGCTCGACGAACCGACCAACCATCTCGACGCCGAAACCACGGCGTGGCTGGAAAAGCATCTGCGGGCCTATCCGGGCGCCGTGATGATCATCACTCACGATCGCTACTTCCTCGACAATGTCACCGGCTGGATCCTCGAACTCGACCGTGGCCGTGGCATTCCCTATGAGGGCAACTACACCAAATATCTCGAAGCCAAAGCCAAGCGCCTCAAGCAGGAAGGCCGCGAGGACGACGCCCGCCAGCGCGCCATCGGCCGCGAGCGCGAGTGGATCCAGTCGAGTCCCAAGGCCCGCCAGACCAAATCCAAGGCGCGCATCCAGGCGTTCCAGGATCTTCTGGATGCAGCCGACAAGCGGCGTCCGAGCGATACGCAGATCGTCATTCCGCATGGCGAGCGGCTCGGCAATGTGGTGATCGAGGCGGAAGGCCTGTCGAAGGGCTTTGGCGACACGCTGCTAATCGACGGCCTGGAATTCAAGCTGCCGCCCGGCGGCATCGTCGGCGTCATCGGCCCGAACGGCGCCGGCAAGACGACGCTGTTTCGCATGATCACCGGTCAGGAAAAGCCGGATGCGGGCTCCGTGCGCGTCGGCGAAACGGTGAAGCTCGGCTATGTCGACCAGAGCCGTGATGCGCTCGATCCATCGAAGACGGTGTGGGAAGAGATTTCCGGTGGCGCCGAAGTGGTCAAGCTCGGCAAGTTCGAGGCCAACACACGTGCTTATTGCGCCTCGTTCAATTTCCGCGGCGGCGACCAGCAGCAGAAGGTCGGCAATCTCTCCGGCGGCCAGCGCAACCGCGTGCATCTGGCCAAGATGCTGAAGACTGGCGGCAACGTGCTGCTGCTCGACGAACCGACCAACGATCTCGATACGGAAACGTTGGCGGCGCTTGAAGACGCGCTGGAAAATTTCGGCGGCTGCGCCGTCATCATCTCGCACGATCGCATGTTCCTCGATCGCTTGGCGACGCACATCCTGGCCTTCGAGGGCGACAGCCATGTCGAATGGTTCGAGGGCAATTTCGAGGATTACGAGCAGGACAAGATCCGCCGCCTCGGCCCCGATGCCGTCAATCCGCACCGGATGACCTACAAGAGGCTGACGCGGTAGAGGGGTTTTCCGGGCGGCGAATTCTCAAGAAGACATGAGGAGTTCACATGGCTGATTGGTCCGCCGCCCAATATTTGAAATTCGAGGACGAGCGCACGCGACCCGCTCGGGATCTGGTGGCGCAGGTGCCGGTGGACTTCCCGCGCCGGGTCGTCGACATCGGCTGCGGGCCGGGCAACTCGACCGAACTGCTGGTCGGGCGCTGGCCGAATGCTGAGGTGAGCGGCTTCGACACCTCAGCCGATATGATCGAGAAGGCGAGGGCACGCCTGCCCGACGTCGCCTTTGACCTGGCCGATGCATCGAAGTGGCAGCCGGGTGAGCCGGTCGACGTGATCTTCGCCAATGCGGTGTTCCAGTGGCTGCCCGAGCATCCCACAGTGTTCCAGCGGCTGATGGGTTTCCTGGCCCCAGGCGGCGCGCTCGCCGTTCAGATGCCCGACAATATGGGCGAAGACTCCCACCGCCTGATGCGGGAGACCGCCGCCGAAATGCCGTTTGCCGAAAAGATGAAGGGCGCGGCGCGCGCGCCGTTGCCGCCGGTGTCGTCCTATTATGACCTCCTGTCGCCGCTCAGCGATCGGCTGGACATCTGGCACACCATCTACAACCACCCGCTTGCCGATGCTCAGGCGATCGTCGAATGGGTGAAATCGACAGGACTGAAACCGTTCCTCGATCCGCTGGACGCCGACGAGCGGACGATGTTCCTCGACAGCTACACGGCCAAGATCGCCAAGGCCTATCCGAAGACGGCGAGCGGCAAGGTGCTTTTGCGCTTTCCGCGCATTTTCATCGTCGCCAAACGGGCCTGATTATCCACGTTGCACGACGCTCACTGCCGCCGCTTGACCGGGTTTCGTCGCCATGCGCATTTCATCACCTTGGGATCACAATGCCGTGTGGCAGGGATGGGCCCGTGTGGCAGGGGTGGCTCGGTGGCAGGGGGTGAATGATGACACTGAACAAGATGCTTTTCGGCGGCGGCGTGTGCGCGGCGGCACTTCTGGCGTTCTCGATCTCGGCGGAGGCCAAGCGAGCGCGCTGTTTCACCAGCGACGACGGCTATTTTCCGTGCAGCTATCGCGCGATCGATGATACCGGCAGTTTCCGCATCTCGGCGCCGGGCTATCCGACCTATGTCCTGGAGATCGACGGGCCAGGCTTTGCCTATGGCTATGTCAATCTCGGCCGCCGCAATGTGCCGCTGCCGGGGCAGTTCGTGCGCAGCCGCGACGACGGCGCCTGCTGGAACAACCCGCAGACCAACACCAAGCTCTGCGCTTGGTGAAACCAGGTTTAAGTCGGCCTAAACCTTTGGTTTAAGTCGGCCTAAACCTTTGGTTTAAGTCGGCGTAAACCGCCTCGGTGAGAAAACTGTTGCGCCGGAGCATTCCGGCGCCCACATGAAGCCCGCAACGCCTGCGGATGGGACGGACTGGATATATGCATCGCGTCATCATCAGCGGCATCGGCGTAGAAATCCCTGAAGCCAAGATCACCAATGAAGAGCTGGTTGCCAGCTTCAATGCCTGGGTCGACACGGAGAATGCGCGCCGCCTGGGCACCGACGAGCCGCCGCTGTCGAAATCGGACAGCGACTTCATCGTCCACGCCTCAGGCGTGCGCACCCGTCATGTGATCGAGCGCGAAGGCATTCTCGATCCGACCCGCATGGCGCCGCGCATTCCGGCACGGCCCGATGATACGCTGTCGCTCGAAGCCGAGTTCGGCATCGCCTCGGCCAAAAAAGCTCTCGACCATGCCGGGTTGAAGCCATCCGATATCGACTTGGTGATCTGTTCGGCCTCGCATCACCAGCGGCCCTATCCGGCCATCGCCATCGAAATGCAGGAGGCGCTGGGAACCAAGGGCGCCGGCTTCGATATGGGGCTTGGCTGCTCCTCGGCCGCCGCCGCCCTGCACATTGCCGTCAACCTGGTTCGGTCGGGCGCGCACAAGCGCATTCTGGTGACGACGCCGGAGATCATTACCGGTCATCTCAATTTCCGCGACCGGCAGACGCATTTCATCTTCGGCGACGCTTCGGTGTCGATGGTGGTCGAGGGGCTGGCGCAGGGCGACAAGCGGCCGGGACGTTTCGAGGTGCTCGACACGCGTATCTGGACGCAGATGTCGAACAACATCCGCACCAATCTGGGCTACCACACCCGCACCGCCCAGGATGATCCCTACATGATCAATCTGGAAGGCAATCTGATCAAGCAGGTCGGCAACAAGGTGTTCAAGGAAGTCACCGTCGCCGGGCAGAAATTCATTGTCGAATTCCTCGCCGAGCACGGGCTGACGCCGCAGGCGATCCGGCGCTTCTGGCTGCATCAGGCCAATGCGCGCATGAATGCGATGATCCTGAAACTGTCATTCGGGCACGAGGTCGATCATGACCGCGCGCCGATGGTGCTGGAACGGCTGGGCAACACGGCGGGCGCCGGCGCCATCGTTGCACTTTCGGAGAACCACGCCGACATGAAACCCGGCGATTTCGGCCTGATCTGCGCCTTTGGCGCGGGCTATTCGATAGGCGGCGCGCTTCTCAGGATGCTGTAGAGAGCTATTCGTGTCAGACCGGTGCGAACGGCACCAGCATCGGTACCCGCCTGATGTAGTCGTCATAGGCGCTGCCCAGTTCCTCGCGCAGGAAGCGTTCTTCGAGTTTTGCCTTCATGACCATGCCGATGGTCAGCAGCATGGCGCCGGCAACACCCCAGACAGTGCCTTTCGCCGCCATGGTGGCAAGGATTGCCAAAAGCAGTCCTGTGTAGATCGGATGGCGGACAAGGCCGTACGGGCCGGTGTCGACGACACGGTGCCCGGCCTTGGCGGTGACAGTGCCCGACCACAAGCGGCCGAGATGCAGGCGCGCCCACCAGCAGAAGGCGAAGCCGATGGCGATCAGTGCGACGCAAATCCAGGCCTCGGCAACGTTGGGGAACCACAGGCGAAGCCCGCCGACATAGTTGTGCGCCGGAATGAAGAGCAGGATCGTACCGATCATCAGGACCGCGCGGTAGGGCGCCTCGGCCCGGAAGCCGGCGCGCTTCTCGGCTTTGTCGGCCCAGAAGGCGGCAGCGGCCCATGATACCACTCAGATCAGCCAAAGAAGTGTGATTGCCGTCCCGGGACGCATGAAACCCTCCGCGGACTTGGTTCGGAGGCATCATGTGGCCGGCACAGCGCGGCAGCAATGCGGCGCTGTGTGGGAGTGGTTCGATTCAGGTAAGAAGATCGTGACCTGCAGGGGATCTCATTCGTTGCGACAACTGAACATCCACTGCACGCCGAAGAGGTCGACCAGCATGCCGAAGCTGGTTCCCCAATATTGCCGCGCCAGAGGCACGGTGATCCGGCCACCGGTGGCCATACGGACGAAAAGCTCCCGCATCGCAAGCAGGTCGACGAATTCCAGACAAAGGGCGGAGCCCTTCATCGGCTCCGCATCGTCATTGTCCGAAGCGTGGAACAAGACGCCCGGACCTTCGAAGCGTGCATGCAGGATCTTTCCGCGCATGGCTTCGGTTCGCACCGGCATGTCGTTGTCGCCCCAGCGCAGCAGGATCGTCCCCCGGCCAAGGCCGCACTGTTCGTAGAAGGCCAATGCCGGCTCGCAATTGGTGGTGAAGAACAGCGAAGGGGACAGCCGCATCGATTTGCGCCTGTTCATCACAACGGTCAGATTAGTGCGCGACGGCAGTGGCGGCAGCGATAAGCGCCTCGCCGGAATATTGCCTGCTACCGATACCCCAGCCGCCGTCGGGTGCGTTGACGATGTTGATCCAGGTGTTTTCGGGCCGGTGCTCCGGCACGCAGAGATCAGCGACAATCGCGGCGGCAGCGATGATAAAGTCCTTGCGGGCTTCGACCGAGCCGAGGCCGATGTTCGGCAGTTTCAACTCGACCATGACGACAGGTCGATTGGCGCCGCCGGCATAGATGCGATGAAGCGGCAGGATATGGACCGTGCCGCCGACGATCGCGGTGAAGAACGAATTGCCGGTGGCACCCGAGGCTTCGATGAGGGCGGCGCTGAGACGCGGCAGGATCTCGCGCTCTCCCGCGGGGGTCAGTACGCCTTCCGGCGCGGTCACGGTGATTGGCATTTGGCTCTCCTCTTTGCTGGTTTTCCATGGGCCTTCCGGCTGACATGTCTTCCCGCTTGCCATGTTTCGTATCGATTGGTACGTTACATGAGGAAGATGAGTCAACAGGTTTCGTATCGATCACTATGGATAATGTGGAGAAGTCCCGTGGCGGACGGCCGCGCGCTTTCGATCCCGACCGGGCGCTGGATGCGGCGATGCATCTGTTCTGGGAGCATGGCTATGAGGCGACGTCGCTGGCCATGCTGCGCGAAGCTATGGGGCTGACGCCGCCGCAGATCTACAACGCGTTCACCGACAAGGAGACCTTGTTCCGCAAAGCGCTGACGCGCTACCACGAAACCGAGATTGGGTTTGCGCTGGAAGCGCTGAGTGCGCCGATATCGACGCGGGAGGCGATACGGCGGTTGCTGCTCGGCGCGGCGCAGGCGTATTCCAGACCCGGCAAGCCCGGTGGCTGCCTGTTCGTCAGAGGCGCGCTGGCAGCCTCGCCGCAGGCGCAGTCCATTGCTGATGAGCTCAAGACCTATCGCAAGGCGAGTGAAGCGGCGATCGCAGAACGCCTGGCCAGGGGCAAGGCAGTGGGCGACCTCCCGGCGGGCTTGTCGGTCGAAGGGTTCGCCAAATACCTGGCTGGCGTCATGAACGGCATGTCGATCCAGGCGCGGGACGGGGCTTCGGTCGAAGAGTTGTGCGTTTTGGCCCAAACCGCTCTTGCGGCCTTGCCGGCCGAAGGGCAAAACCAGGCGGCATCATCCAAGGAATGAAGCCATGCTGGATCTATTCCCCGCAGCTGAAAAGCCGATTGAAATCGTCCCCGCGCGTAAGCTGGTCGCAAAGGCGGCAGCGCTTTACGTGGCGCCATCGGATCATTTCCAGACCCACCTAGTGGACGAACTGCGGCTGGGTTTCGACGGTATATCAGGCGATTTCCATGCCGGGCCGACACGGCGTTCGGGCGGGCGCGAACCCTGGTATCCGCGCGGCACCGAAATGCGCAACGAACGGCAGATATCGATCGTGGCGGCGGATGAACTCGCCATCGTCGCCCAACGGATGGATCTCACCGAAATCAAGCCGGAGTGGATCGGCGCCAATCTGGTGATCGAAGGCGTGCCGAACCTCTCCATGCTGCCGTCCGGCACGCTGCTGTTCTTCAAGGGCGGCGTGACCATCAAGGTCGACGCGCAGAACGGCCCTTGCCGCATCGCCGGCCGATCCATCGCCGAAAATGCCGGAATGGCCGACGTCGAAGCCGGCGCGTTGTTGTTCCCGAAGATGGCGAAGCGGCTGCGTGGCGTCGTCGCCTGGGTTGAGAAGCCGGGAACGGTCAAGGCCGGCGAAGAGATTTCGGTGCGTGTGCCGGAACAGTGGATTTATTCGGCATAGCTATGCGGCAACCCAAAGGGCAGGGCTACGCCGCCGGGCGGCGTAGCCAAAGCCCACTAGGCGTTAGCTTTGCGGTTCTTTTTGGCGCCTTGCGCCATGATGGAAACGTCATCCCACTTTTCCCAGGTAGCGATGCGGTTGGCGTATTCCTGTTTGATCATCGGCAGGCCGCCGTCGCCGAAGAACACCCTGAGCGGCGGCTCGGCGGCGTCGACAATGGCCAGCATGGCCGGCCCGGTGGCCTCGGGATCGCCGGCGACCGAATTGGCGCGGCGTTCTGCCATCTTGGCGCGGGCGGGCGCATAGGCCTCGATCGGTTGGGAGACCTTTGCCGACGGGCCGGCCCAGTCGGTGGAGAAACCGCCGGGTTCGACCAGCGTCACAAGGATGCCGAATTCCGCGACCTCGATGCTCAGCGACTGGCTGAAGGCTTCCAGCGCCCATTTCGAAGCGTGGTAGAGGCCGAGCGAGGCAAAGGCATTGACGCCGCCGATCGACGAGATCTGGATGATGTGGCCGGACCGCTGCGCCCGCATGATCGGCAGCGCGGCCTGGGTGACCCAGAGGGCGCCGAAGACATTGGCTTCGATCTGGTCGCGGGCTTCCTGTTCGCTGACCTCCTCAATGGCCCCAAAATGGCCGTAGCCGGCATTGTTGATGACGATGTCGAGCCGGCCAAAGCGCTTGTGCGCCTCGGCGACAGCGGCATCGACGGCTTTCTTGTCGGTGACGTCGAGCTTTATCGCGGCAATCCTGTCGCCGTACGTCCCGACGAGATCGGCGAGCGTGCCGGCATCGCGGGCGGTCGCCGCGACGCGGTCGCCACGGGCGAGCGCCGCCTCGGCCCAGACGCGGCCAAAACCTTTCGACGATCCGGTGATGAACCAAACCTTATTTGTCATGATGTGGAGTCCTTGCCCCTGCGGGCGTGATTTCGGGTGAAAACGGAGGCTTCTCCGTTTTAGGGCATATACGATCTATCCCGCACTTTTCCAGAGGTGAGGGGAAATCTTTTTGAAGAAGCCGCCCGGTTGATCAGGGATAATGCACCTGAGACGACCATGCCGGGTCGTCGTGCTTCTCCCAATAGAGTGCCATCAGCCGGCTGGTGATCGCGCCGACCTTGCCGTCGGCGATCCCCGCGCCATCGACCTCCGTTACCGGCATGATGCCACCTGCGGTCGAGGTGATGAAAACCTCGTCTGCCTCGCGCAATGCGGCTACGCTGAGATCGATCGCTGTGGCGGCGAGGCCTTCCTCGGCGCAGAGATCGAAGACGGTGCGCCTTGTAATACCGGGCAGCACGCCGATGGAAGGCGTCGATAGGCGCCCATCCTTGACGCAGAAGACGTTGAAGCCCGGGCCTTCGGCGACGTTGCCGTTGAAGTCGAGGATCAGCGCGGTCTCGGCGCCGCGGTCATAGGCGTCGTAGAGACCGCGCACCAGATCGAGCCAATGGTAGTTCTTGATCGCCGGGTCGATCGAGGCCGGCGGAATGCGCACCTTGTCGCTGATGGCGACACGCAGGCCGCGCTGCAGCTGCTCCGCATTGGCGACCGAGCCGAACGGCACCGCGAACGCCATGAAGCGGTTGACCGCCTGGCGCGGATCACGGCTGAAGGTCGGCGAGGCGCCGCGCGTGCACAGCATTTCGACATAGGCGGCGCGATGGCCGGACAGCGCCACGCAATTGTGCAGGATTTCGGTCACCCCGTCGCGGTCGAAGGGGATGGTCATGCGCAGCTTTTCCAGCCCGCCGAAGAAGCGGTCCAGATGCAAATCGAGGCGGAAGAAGCGACCGTTCCAGACATGCACGGTGTCGTAGGTGGCGTCGGAATGCAGAAAGCCCCAGTCCAGCACCGAGACCTTGGCTTGCGACATCGGCAGATATTGGCCGTCGAGGAAAGCGACGCCCTCGGGGTAGGAGTGCGGGTCGACATGGCGATCGCCAACCACGGGCAGTTGCTTCTCGTCCTGTGTTGCCGTCGTCTGGCTCATCGGGGCCTCCTGTCGCGCAAGGCGAGATCGGCAGGCTAGCGGTGCTGGGCAGAAGGCATAGAGCCACCCGCTCGGCGCCGTTCGGCCTCCACGATGGTCTGAACGATACATTGGATTGCAATTGCCCTACCATTCTGGTTCTGAACGGGAGGGGAAGATGGGCAAGCTTGGGGCCGTGATAGCAGCGATGATGATGTTCGCCGCCGCGGGCGAAGCCAGCGCGCGATGTGTGAAAGAAGGCGAGGAACTCTGCCAGAGCGGCCAGAGCTATCGCTGCGAGAAAACCGGCAGCGAATTGACGCCGATCTTCCAGAACGTGCCTTGCGCGGTGCCGTCGCTGAGCGGCACCTGGGTCGGCAGCGGCCACCAGAGCCCTGCCGGCGATGCCGGTGCCGACTGGTCGATCGCCATGACGATCGACGATGGCGGTGCGTCGATCGACTATCCGTCGCTCGGCTGCGGCGGCTCCCTGTCCCAGACGTCCAGGGACGACATATCGGCGGAATACCACGAGAGCATCACCTACGGTCAGGACAAGTGCATCGACGGCGGCAACATCACCATCAGGTTTTTCAAGGGAAATCTGTCCTGGATCTGGGTCGGCCAGGCCGACGGCCAGCCCTATAATGCTGTCGCCGTGCTCGCGCGGAAATAAGAGACTGTTTGGAAATTCTACTCTGTCGGCCATCTGATGGCGTTTTCTGCGCTTCCGTACCGCCTCATTCATCCTCGTCATCGGCGTCGAGCAGGCGTGTCGCGCGCCAGCGGGTGAGCACGATATTGGTGTGCTCGATGACGAAGAAACGCGCCGAGTCGCGATCGTAACCTTCGGCCAGCAGTTTTTCGTAATCGGTGTGCATGTGGCGGATATGGGCAATGGTCGCCAGCCATACGGCGATGCCCGGCGGTAAGGTCTTCATGTGGACCGCGCCGGCATCAGTGCGGATCTTCTCCATGTCGGCATAGGGCGCCAGCGGCAGAAGTGCGGTCAGTGCCTTGGCGATGGCGCGGCGGCGGCCGGTGGGCGCTGTCATGGCCGGCTCCGATTGGGCTCGTCGCGCCCTTCGATGGTCGCTTCTGGTATGGCGTCGGTCGAGGCGAAATAGGGTTTCAGGTCGATGACCGGCGTACCGTCGAGCACGTCGATGGCGTCGAGATCGATGCGGCCGGTGTTTTGGTCGAGCCCCACCAGCCTGGCCACATGCAGCCCGATTGGGTTAGGGCGGGCCGGGGAGCGCAGCGAAAATACGCCTTTCGCTTCAGCCGCATGGCGCGGTTTCTGCACAATCAGGTCCCGCGGCGCGTGATGCAGCCAGGACAGGATGATGACGTGGCTGGCGCGCTCCAGGCCCTGCAGGCCATCGCGATAGGGCGCGTCGATGGTCAGCACCGCAGGCTGTCCGGTTTCGCGCGCGGCACGCATGTTCTTCGGGCAGGTCTCCCGCGTTATCCAAGGCGAGGCGATGCGGCCGATGAAGACGATGCCGCCATCCGGCGGCATCGATGCTGGATCGTTCTCCAGCCTCTGCTCGCCTTCGCGCTCCTCGAACATCTTACGCGTTCCGGTCATCTCGCTCTCATCTCGCATCTTTTTGTTCGTGCATGTCGTTGTCCCAAAATCGCAACGCACTTTTGGGGAACAGGCACCGAGCGGCCACGCAAGCGCCATTTTCTTGTCCGGAAGCGACATAGCGCTTGCAAGGTTTCGAAAATCGACATAAACATATGTTTATATCTTTTCAAAGAGAATACGCTGATGCATGTCTCGCTCGACACCATGGTGGATACATTGAAGGCGGCGGCCGAATCCAGCCGGCTTCGCATACTGGCACTGTTGTCGCGCGGCGACCTCACCGTTTCCGATCTTACCGAAATTCTCGGCCAGTCGCAGCCGCGCGTTTCACGGCACCTGAAGCTCTTGCTGGAGGCCGGGCTGATCGGCCGCTACCAGGAAGGGTCTTGGGCCTTCTTCCGCCTGTCGGACGCGGATTCCGCGCGGGACTTCGTCATGGGGCTGGTTTCCGGCATTCGCGGTGCCGATCCGCAGGTCGAGCGCGATCTCGAGCGGCTGGCCTCGGTCAAGCGCAAGCGGCAGGATCGCGCGGTCGAGTATTTTTCCGTGAATGCGGCGAGCTGGGACCATATCCGTTCGTTGCATGTGCCGGACCGCGCCGTTGAAGCCGCAATGTTGAAGCTAGTCGGCAAACGGCCGTTCCAGTCGATGCTGGATCTCGGCACCGGCACCGGTCGGCTGCTTGAAATCTTCTCGCCGCTCTACCGGCGCGGTGTCGGCATCGACATGTCGCGCGAAATGCTGACCGTGGCGCGCGCCAATCTCGACAAGGCCGGCGTTTCGAACGCGCAGGTGCGGCAGGGCGACATCTTCGCGCCGCCGGTCGAGCGCGATGCCTTCGATCTCGTCACCATCCATCAGGTGCTGCACTATCTCGACGATCCCGCCCGCGCCATCCACGAGGCGGCGCGGCTTTTGCGTCCGGCCGGGCGCCTGGTCATCGTCGACTTCGCGCCGCACACGCTGGAATTCCTGCGCGACGAGCATGCGCATATGCGGCTCGGCTTTTCCGACCGGCAAATCGTCGACTGGTTTGCGGAAGCCGGGCTCGATCTCGAAGAAGCCCAAGAGTTCGAGCCGCGCGGCGGCAACGAGGCCAGGCTCACTGTAAAGCTCTGGCTTGGCCGCGACCGGCGCCTGCTGATCGCCGATCCTCCCAACGATGCCCGGCAAGCCAAAATGAACTCGATAGGGGAAATCGCCTGATGAACCAGTTCCGTTTTTCCCGCCGCCCCGACATTGGCGAGAAGGTCAGGGTTTCCTTTGAATTCTTCCCGCCGAAGACCGACGAGATGGAGGCCAAGCTGTGGGACACGGTCACAAGGCTGGAGCCGCTGAAGCCGAAATTCGTCTCGGTAACCTACGGCGCCGGCGGCTCGACACGCGAGCGCACCGCGCGCACTGTAAAGCGCATCCTGACGGAAACCGATATTCCTGCCGCGGCGCATCTGACCTGCGTCGGTGCAACGCGCGACGAGGTCAACGCGGTCATCCAGGATTACAAGTCGATCGGCATCAACCGATTCGTGGCGCTGCGCGGCGACCCGGCCTCCGGCGTCGGCGAACCCTATCGCCCGCATCCCGGTGGCTACGAGAATGGCGCGGAGCTGGTCGCCGGGCTTAAGACGATCGCGGATTTCGACATCTCCGTCGCGGCTTATCCGGAAAAGCATCCGCAAAGCCCCGATTTCGCTACCGACATCGAGATGCTGAAACGCAAGGTCGACAATGGCGCGACGCGCGCCATCACCCAGTTCTTTTTCGACAATGATCTCTACGAGCGCTATGTCGAGCGCGTCCGCCGCGCCGGCATCTACATACCCATCGTGCCGGGCATCCAGCCGGTTCACAGTTTCAAGCAGGTCGCGAACTTTTCCGCGAGGGCGGGCGCGCATGTGCCCGGCTGGCTGGCGGAACGGTTCGAGGGCCTTGACCGGGACCCGCAGACGCATGCGCTGGTGGCGTCGGCGGTGGCGGCCGAACAGGTCATGGACCTGGTCGAGCGTGGGGTCGGCGACTTCCACTTCTACACCATGAACCGCGCCGACCTCGTCTTCGCCGTCTGCCACATGATCGGCATCCGCTCGCATGAGGCGGAGGTCGCCGGATCAGCCGCTGCATGAGGTCGACCCGACAACAAAAGGCCGGGAAAAACCCGGCCTTTTGAATTGGTTGGACCTATTTGGGTGCTGGTCTTCCCCGCTTTGGCGGTTCAGGGAAGGAAGCCCATAATGAGGGCTCCGATAAAGGCGAACGCAGCACAGATCATCAATGCGTTGATAGGCCTCGTAAGTCCCATGACATAGCCTCCTCTTAAAGAGCTATGCCTAGGAGTCTAGGTTCATTTATGCCACAGGCAAGCAGAAAATGTGCTGCATTGCGACGTGATTGTGGAATTCGCGACCCGCTTTTTGCCGTTAGACGTTGAAACTCCTAGGCAAAAGCCGGCTTCAGGCCTGTGAATAAATTATGGCGGTGATGTGTCTCTGTCGTGTCATGGCAGCGCTACCGCGAAAGTCGAATTCGACTTTCGCGGTACGGCGCGTCCAGTTGGACACACGGCTAACGTCTTGCGAACAGTCGCCCGTCGATGGTGACGAGGCCGAGCGCGATCAGCACCACACCGCCGATTTCGAACAGTTCGAGCCGCTCGCCAAGGAACAGGAAACCGAGCAGCATGGCGCTGGCCGGCACGATGAGCGTGACCAGCGAAGCGTTGGTGGCGCCGGCCGAGGCAACGAGATTGAAATAGAGGATGTAGGCGAAGGCGGTGGACAAAAGCGCCAGCGCCAGCACCGCAGCCCAGACCGGCGGCGAGGCCAGGAACAGGCCTGATGGGCCATAGGTGAAGAGCACGATCGGGATCATGATGATGGTCGAGGCGGTCAATTGTCCGGTGGCGATGACCGGCGACGGCACGCCCTTGAAGCGGCGGGCGACCATCAGGGCGATGCCATAGGACAGTGAAGCGCCGATCAGCGCGAATTTGGCCCAGACCGGGCCGCCGAGCCCGGCAAGCAGGCTGGGGCCGATCATGACGGCCGTGCCGGCGATGCCGAGCGCAATGCCGGCGAGCTTGTTCCAGGAGAGCTTCTCGTCCGATGTCAGCGCGTTGGCGAGGATCAGCGTCCAGAACGGCGTCGTCGCGTTGAGCACCGAGGCGACACCGGCGCCAAGCTCCGTCTGGCCGGCAAAGATCAGCGAGAAGGGCACGACGTTGTTCGTGAATGCCAGCAGGAAGAACAGGCCGGCATGTGGTAGCGCGAGGCGGAAGGAAGGGCCACGCAGGCCGAGATAGATATGCAGTGCGACTGCCGCGATGGCGACGCGAAACAGCACCAGCACCAGCGGATGAAGTTCCGCCACCGCGATGCGGGCAAAGAAGAACGAGCCGCCCCAGATCGCACCGAGCAGCAGGAGTTGCCCCCAGTCCTTGAGCACCATCGGCCCGCGTAATGTTGATGTCGTTGCTATCGCCATGTGAAACGTCCCCCAGACGGCCTGAATGCCAACCGGTCAGGCACAACGCATATCGGGTTCCGCCACAAGGGCCACCCGAAACCTGATGATGGCAAACCTTCACGCCAAGACCTAACGCCGTAGCGTCAGCGCCGCGAGACACAGAATTGTTTTCATTAGCCGCTAGCTTGGATTAATTGTGCGCAGGCTAGGTCAAGGATTCGTCGATGCAGCGATTCGAAAATGCCCGCGAGGCGGCACTGGCGCTTCGTCCGGACGATCCGGTCTATTGTTTTCGCCCGCAGGTGCTGATGGCCGACGCCAGGCAGTTCATGGGCATGTTCCCCGGCAAGACCGCCTATGCGGTCAAGACCAATGGCGAGCAGATCGTGCTGCAGACCCTGGTCGAAGCTGGCGTTGCTGCTTTCGACGTTGCTTCGCCGGGCGAGTTCGCCGCCGTGCGCGCGGTCTCTCCCGATGCCGAGATGCTCTACATGCATCCGGTCAAGGCGCAGTCGGACATCAAGCTGGCGCTGGAGAAATACGCCATCCGTGTCATTTCACTCGACCATGAGGACGAGATCACAAAGCTGACACGGGTGGTGCGGGCACTCGACATCGATCCGGGCTCGATCAGCGTGTTCGTGCGGGTGCAGACCAAGGGGCATGCCGCCTACGAGCTGTCGAAGAAGTTCGGTGCAGGTCCGGCCTATGCGGTGGAACTGGCCGAGCGTCTGAACCGCACCGGCTACAAGGTTGGCCTGTGCTTCCATGTCGGCAGTCAGATCGAGGATCCCGACACGTACGAGCGGGCGCTTGCCTCGGCCGACTGGGTGCGCAACCGGCTGACCTTCGACATTGCCGGGCTCGACGTCGGCGGCGGCTTTCCCGCCGAATACGGCCATGATCCCAACCGTAAGCAGATCGAAATGCCGTCGCTCGGCCAGATCATGTCGCGGCTGTCGGGCGATCTGAAGGAGTATCAGTTCGACCAGATGCCGCTGGTGGCGGAGCCCGGCCGGGTGATCGTGGCGCGCTGCCTGTCGCTGATCGTGCGGGTGCTGCTGCGCAAGGGCAAGCGGCTCTACATCAACGACGGCATCTGGGCGTCGCTGTCGGATTCATGGACCGGCAAGATCACCCTGCCAGCCCGTTTCATTCCCGATCCGGCGATCCGCTCGCGCAATGGCGAGGAAAAGAACATCGTGCCGTTCAAGGTCTGCGGCGCAACCTGCGATTCCGTCGACATCCTGTCGCGGCCGTTCTGGCTGCCGGAAACGGTCGACACTGGTGACTGGATCGAGATCGGCCATATCGGCGCCTATTCGCTGTCGCTGAGGACCCGCTTCAACGGCTTTTATCCCGACACCTTCGTCGAGGTGACGACGCCCTTCGACGAGGGCGACGCACCGCAGGGGTTTGCGAGTTTGGAGACGATGGCGGATTAGCGAATAGGGAATAGCTAGTAGCGAATAGGGAAGATTTGCTGAGACAGCAGCAAGGAAGGATTACCTTCTATTCGCTATTCGCTATTCGCTATTCGCTATTCGCTATTCGCCAAGCTTTGCCAACAGCTCCGGCGTCGGCCAGCCATCCACGGGCAACCCAAGCCGCATCTGTTCCTTGCGGATCGCTTCGCGGGTGTTGGTGCCCAAAATGCCGTCGACGGTGCCGACATCGTAGCCCCTGGCTTCAAGCTTGGTCTGCAGCGCCTTCATCTGCTCGCTGTCGAGACCGGTCTCGGGATTGCGCGGGTCGAACTGCTTTGCCCCGCCCAGCCGTGCGGCGAGGTTTGCCGCGGTCAGCGCGTAGGTGAAGGACTGGTTCCATTCGAGATAGACGTCGAAATTGTCATAGGCGAGGAAGGCGGGGCCCTTGCGGCCCATGGGCAGCGCCAGGCCGGCCTTGAGGCCGTTGTCGATGAGCGGCGTGCCGTCGGGGTTGGTGACGCCCCATTGGGCCCATTGCGACAGCGGCAGCTTGTTGGTGCGGCCGGTCTGGTCCCACGGCATGTCTTCGGGCACGCGGACTTCCTGGATCCAGGGCTCGTCGCGTTTCCAGCCGCGCGACAGCACCTTGTTGGCGGTGGTCATGATCACGTCCGGCACGCTGCCGCGCAGGTCGACCTTGCCATCGCCATCGCCATCGACGCCGCGCGCCAGATAGTCGGAAGGCAGGACCTGCGTTTGGCCGATCTCGCCGGCCCAGGCGCCCCTGACATCGGCCGGCACCACGCCGCGATCGATCAGTTCCAGAAGCGGCACCAGCTGTGGCCGGAACAGTTGCGGGCGGCGGCAATCATGGGAAAGCGTCACCAAAGCGCTCAGCGTGTGGAAATCGCCCTGCACGGCGCCGAAATCGGTCTCCAGCGCCCAGAAGGCGGCGATGATCGGCGCCTGGACGCCGAACTGCTGGTCGGCGTGGGCGAAGACATCGGCGTATTTCGTCAGGTTCGCCGCACCTTGCTTCAGCCGATAGGCCGAGATCATGCGGTTGGAGAATTCGATGAAGGTCTGGGTGAAGACGCCCTGGGCGCGGTCACGTGCCAGAACCTTCTCGTCGATTGTGGCGTCCTCCAGCGCGTCGAGACCGACGGGGCCAACGCCAGCCGCCTTGGCTTCCACCGCCACGCCCTGCTTCCAGGCTTCGAAGTCACCGCCGCATTCCTGCGCCATCGCCGGCAAGGCCGTGGCGCACAGGGTGAGCGCAGCCGCGAGGACTTTGGAACGCAGTCGCATCAGCTTCCTTTCGACATTCAGAATTCCGGGGCGTCCTTGCGCGTCCATCTGGGCGCGGAGCTCTGGAGTACCGGCGGTTGCAGACTTTACCGCTGGCTGTGTCGAAAAGCAGGCGGCAGGCCCGGTGTCAACGGGTGTTGTGCGGCAGTCCCTTGTTGCGGGCGGCTTCGCTGCCGTTTCCCGGTGTCAGCGGGTGTTCTGCCGCAGCCACTTATTCCAGGCGGTTTCGCTGCCGTTGAAGACGTTGATGTCGGACTTGCCGGTCATACCCGGAACGATGCCCGTTCCAGTGTACTGCCAGAAGGTGAAAGGGTGGCTGCCATACTTCTCGCGCGGATGGCCGGCGACGGAGCGCAGCCAGTAGGGGTAGCCACGGAAGTTCGACAACTCGTTATCGTCGAAGAAGTCGACCGAGGTATAGATGATCGGCTTCTTGCCGTAGTGCCGTTCGACGATTTCGAGGAAGGTGGTCATCTCCGCGCGCACCGTGGCCGCGTCGGGACGCAGCCTGCAGGTCGGCGATTGCGGGTTCCATTCCATGTCGAGGACCGGTGGCATCGCAGAGCGATCGACAGGGACGTTGCGGATGAACCAGCGCGCCTGCACGGCAGCCGGCGTGCAGAAATAGTAGAAATGATAGGCGGCTCGCGGAATCCCGTTAGCCTTCGTGCGCGCCCAATGCTCGTTGAAATACTCGTCGAAACGGTCGCCGCCCTCGGTCGCCTTGATGAAGGCGAAGGAGATGCCGCCGGCCCTGGCTGCCGGCCAATCGACCGAGGTCTGGTATTTGGAGACATCGGTTCCGTGGACGGCGTAGCTCCACGGCGCGCCGCTTTCCCATTCATGCGGCTTGGAATCGGCAAAGCGCGGCGCATGCACGGCGACCGTCGGGCTGCTCGACGCGGACGGCGACAGCGGCGAGAGATCGTCCATAGTCGAGCAGGCGCCAAGCAGCGTCAGCATGATGAGGCCCGCAAGACGGCGCATCGCAATTCCCGAGCCGGATTCAGCCGGTCGCTGATGGGTTTTGTTGCGGGTGGCCCCTCGACTGGCCTCTTCGAGCGATCGCCCCACAGCATCGCCCAACCTATCCATTTTTTGTGCATGTCGTTGTCCCAAAACCGCTGCGCACTTTTGGGCGACATGCATCTCTGTGATCGCCGATCATGGTTGATAAACCGTTGACGGCGCTCGACAAGCACCATGATTTGCGGAAGCAATGGCGGCAAATCGATGACATAAGGTCGGGCGGGCCCCGGAGTAAAGAAATGCGGATCGTCGTCAAGATCGTCAAATGGCTGCTTGGCCTGTTCGTGCTGGCGATCGCGGCACTTTTTGCATGGCTTTATATCGCGCCGCCCGAATTGATCCGCGTCGGCTCGGGTTACTCGGCCAAGATCGTCTGTTCGAACGTCTTCATCGCCGGTCGTGACGCCAATGAGGTGCTCGCCGTCGACGTGCAGGCGCCTGGGCACCCGTTGCTGCGGTTGATGCGGGTCTCGGTGGACAAGAACCGGGGAACGGTGTCTGCCGGCCTGTTCGGCTTCCTCGGCAAGAGCGTCGCCGTAGCCCGCGACGGGCTGGGCTGCGCTTCGGTTCCCGACGGCGATGTCGGCAAGGCGCGGCACACGGCAATCCATGCCGAGCCGTCGGCGATCAGTCAGGATGCGCTGTGGCCGGAAGGCGAGCGGGTCGAGGCATCACAGCATCCGGTGATTGCCAAGCTGCTTGACGATGCGGCGCTGAACGGCAGCGGCATGCGCGCCGTGGTGGTGGTCAAGAATGGCCGCGTCGTCGCCGAGCGCTATGGCGACGGCTTTTCCGCCAAGACGCCGCTGCTCGGCTGGTCGATGACCAAGACGGTGAACGCAGCCATCGTCGGCACGCTGGTCAAGGACGGCAAGATGGCCTTTACCGACAAGGGACTGTTCGGGCCGTGGAAGGCGGACGGCCGCACTGCCATCAGCCTTGCCGACATGATGGCGATGTCGAGCGGGCTGGAGTTCAACGAGGATTATGGCGACGTCGCCGACGTCACGCGCATGCTCTATCTCGAACCCGACATGGCGGGCTTCGCCGAGGCCAAGCCGCTGGCGGCCGAGGTCGGCAAGATGTTTTCCTATTCGAGCGGCACGGCGGTGATGCTGTCGCGCCTCTGGCAGGACGCGATCGGCGACAAGGCCAAGGCGCTGATGTGGCCGCGCACGGCGCTGTTCGAGCCGCTCGGCATGCACAGCGCGGTGCTGGAGACCGACGAGCAGGGCACTTTCGTCGGCTCGTCCTATCTCTACGCCACGGCGCATGACTGGGCGCGCTTCGGTCAGTTCCTGCTGCAAAGCGGGGTGTGGAACGGCAACCAAATCCTGCCGGCCGGCTTCGTCGACTGGATGCGAGAGCCGGCATCGGCGTCGAAAGTCTACGGCAAGGGCCAGCTGTGGATCGAGGCCCCGGGCGATGAGGAAAACCCCGGCGCCGGCGTTGCCGCCGGACTGCCCAAGGACACCTATTGGATGGAAGGCCATGACGGGCAGACGGTCGCCATCATTCCTTCGGAGCAGTTGGTGGTGGTGCGGCTGGGCCTGACGCCGGCCAAGCTCGGCTACCGGCCGCAGACGATGGTCGGAGCGCTGGTGAAGGCGCTGCATTAGATTAGCGCGCCGCAACTCTTGCTATGCTGCTGTCGCCAAAGGCTTGGCGCGATCAATCCGCGCCCGCTCGTCGGGCGAGTTCATGACCTGCCAGAGGTCGCCGCGGCGCTGGACGTTCAACCAGAAATCCGGGCTGTTGCCGAACACTCGTGCCAGAATAAGCGCGGTCGCCGCCGTCACGTTGCGGCGGTCGTTGCACAATTCGTTGACATGTTTGCGCTGGACCCCCATCGCCTCGGCCAAAGCTGCCTGCGTAAGGCCAAGCGGTTGCATGAATTCTTCTGTGAGAATTTCGCCAACCGTTGCTGGCTTTCGTGCGGTCATCAACATCTTCCTCACAACTGCTCCGCCTCATTGAGGAATTGGAGCACCGTGCCTTCCCAATTGCAATATTCAGGAAGCGATCTTGATTACCGCCCGCCAGGCATAGCCCCGATAAAGCGTGCGGAAACGGAAGCTTGCACCGGTTCGCCGAGATTCCGATTCCAGGACCTCGCGTAGCGAATCACGTGGCGCGACGTGGAATTTTTTCAGCCAGCCGCGCAGCAATGCGCGGAACCAGCGCGGCAGGCCCTCCTGCTGGCCGAAATCGACAATGTGCAGCGAGCCGTTCGGTGACAGCGCGGCAAGTGCCGCCGATACTGTTTTTTCCCAGCCGGGGATCATCGACAGCGAATAGGACACGAAGATGCGGTCGAACCGTTCTATGCCGAAGAGTGCCTTTGCATCGAAGTCGGTGGCGTCGCCCCTTGCCAGCATGACACGGCCCGACAGGTTTTCGCGGGCAATCGCGGCGCCGGCTGTCTCCAGCATTTCGGCCGAAATGTCGAGGCCGAAGAAGTGCGCGTCGGGATAGCGGCGCGCGGCCAGGATGACGTTGCGGCCGGTGCCGCAGCCGAGTTCCAGCACGGTGCCGCCGGCCCGGACGTCGAGCCCTGATATCAGACGGTCGCGGCCGAGCAGGTAGTATTTGCGGGTCAGGTCATAGATGTGGCGCTGCCAGCGGTAGACGCCGTCCATCAGCTCGGCATGGCTGGTCGGCAGCTCGCTCGTGCTCATGCCGCACGCTTCACATAGAGGTGGAAGCCGCCATAGATGGCCGAGCGGTCGCGGGCCGAGAATTCGCGCGACGCCTCGTCCTGATAGGCCCACTGGTCGAGCAGCGAGCTGGAGACCCGGCCCGGCAACAGGCTGGGCTCAGCGGCGGTGCGGAAGATGACGCGGGCGCCGGCCGACGCGGTGCGGGTGATTTCCGCCCACAGTGCGTTGAGCTGGTCATCGGTCATCCAGTCCTGTGCGTCGAGCAGGACGAAGCGGTCGACCGCGCCGGCATCCTTGCCGGCGAGGAATTCGATCAAATTGGCATGGTGGATGGCGACGCGGTCGACATTGCCGCGAATGGTCTCGTAGTTCTGCTTTTCCAGATAGGCGGGCAGGGCGGCCTCGCCGGGGTTCGGATAGCGCCGGGCGAAGGCCTGCCAGGCGAAGTAGTTATTCTGCAACGGAAAATCGCAAGCGAGCTTTTCCAGCCGGGCCTTCAGCACGCTGGCCATGGTGCCGTCGCCCGAGGTGATCAGCGAATCGTACTGCGCCGGCGGAATGCCAAGGCCAAACAGCGAGGCCTTGCGCGACGTCGCCCATTTCAAAAGCTTCTTGTCGAAGACCGGCGCCAGCTCCTCATGGAAGAAACGGCGCTGCTCGCCTAGGCTGCGAGCCTGCATGATACCGGCTGGGTCGACGCCGAAGAACTTTGCCGTGCGATGGCCCATGGCGATGAACAGGCCAAGCAGGCCGGTCTGGTAAAAATTGCGGTCGAAGACGGCGATGCGCCTGATACCGCGCCAGTTGCGGCGCTCCCAGTAGTGACGGCTGACCGGGTCGAGATGCGGCGCGATGAAACGGTCGTAGGCTTCCGAATTGTGGCTGGTGTCGGCCGCGCCGAAGAAGCGGAACAGATCGCCCTGCGAAGGCAGGTGGCGCACCGCCTCCAGCTTCATGCGGTTCAGCGCGATGTGCGCGGCGTTGAGGTCGACGGCGTCGACCCGTGCCGGCGAGCGGGTGAGGTAGGCCAGGATGTTGCAGCCGCCCGAGGCGATGGTGACGACGCGGTGACCCTGGCCAAGCTGCATCGCCTCCATGTCGACATCGGGGTCTTCCCAGATCTGCGGATAGACGAGGCCGGAAAACAGGAAGGCGAACAACCGCTCCGAAATGCCGGCCTTCGACAGCGGACGGTTCTGGTAGACAGCCTTCCCAACTTCCTTGCCGCGGCGAAAAACCAGATCTGCGGAGACGTCCGTCATGGCAAGATGATTCCCCATTTGCTTTGCCGCAAGCGGGTAGCCCAGGGTCATGACAAGCCGGTGACAGCCTGTTGACGCCTCCTTACAGCTTGCCGAATCCGCCCGGCGTCGGCGTCGTCAGGATGACGGCGTCGCCGCTCTGAAGCACGGTCTGATCGCAGGCTTTCAGCACCTCGATAGTGCCGTCCTTGCGGCGGATCTTGGTCGAGCCGACCTCGCCATCGCCGCCGCCATCCAGCCCTCGCGGCGGGCGGTTGCGGTGCGAGGACAGGATCGCGCATTCCATCTTTTCGAGGAAGCGGATGGTGCGCTTGGTGCCGTCGCCGGCGCTCCATTTGCCCTTGCCACCGGAACCTTCCCGAATGTGGAAATCCTCGAGCAGCACAGGAAAGCGCAACTCCAGCACTTCCGGATCGGTGAGGCGCGAATTGGTCATGTGGGTGTGGACCCCGGAGGTGCCGGCAAAGCCGCGGCCGGAGTTCATCTGGCCGGCGGGCGAGCCGGAACAGATCGTCTCGTAATATTGATATTGCTTGTTGCCGAAGGTGAGGTTGTTCATCGTGCCTTGCGCGTTGGCCATGGCGCCCATGGCGCCGAACAGCGCGTTGGTGACGTGCTGCGAGGTCTCGACATTGCCAGCGACGACGGCTGCGGGGTAGGCGGGTTTCAGCATGCAGCCGTCGGGAATGATGATGTTGATGGGCCGCAGGCAACCGGCATTCATCGGGATCATGTCCTCGACCATGACGCGGAAGGCATAGAGCACGGCCGCGCGGGCGACCGGTTCGGGCGCGTTGAAATTGTTGTTCATGACCGGTGACGTCCCGGTGAAGTCGACGGTCGCCTCGCGTTTCTGCCGGTCGACCGTGATCTTCACCTTGATGACCTGGCCGGTGTCGGTCGGATATTCATACTGCGAACTGTCGGGCAACCGCTCCAGCACACGGCGCACGCTTTCGGCGGCATTGTCCTGGACATGGCCCATATAAGCCTCGACGACATCGAGGCCGAAATGCGCCACCATCTTGCGCAGTTCGGCGACGCCCTTCTCGTTGGCGGCGATCTGCGCCTTGAGGTCGGCGATGTTCTGGTGCGGGTTGCGGGCCGGGTAGCGGTGGTCAGTGAGCAGCGTTTCCAGCTCCTTCTCGCGGAAGCGGCCACGATCGACGATGCGGAAATTATCGAACAGCACGCCTTCTTCGTCGACGGTGGTGGCAAGCGGCGTCATCGAACCGGGTGCCGTGCCGCCAATATCCGCATGATGGCCGCGCGAGGCGGCCCAGAAGAGGATTTCGTGTTGGGCGTCGTCGAACACCGGCGTCACCACCGTGATGTCGGGCAAATGCGTGCCGCCATTGTAGGGGGCGTTCAGGGCAAAGACGTCGCCGGGGTGGATGTCGCCGGAATTCAACCGGATGATGGTTTCGACCGAACGGTCCATCGAGCCCAGATGCACCGGCATGTGCGGCGCATTGGCAACCAGTGCGCCGGTGCGGTCGAAGACGGCACAGGAGAAATCCAGCCTTTCCTTGATGTTGACCGAATAGGCGGTGTTCTGCAGTGTCACGCCCATCTGTTCGGCAATCGACATGAACAGGTTGTTGAAGACCTCCAGCATGACCGGATCGGCCTCGGTGCCGAGCGCTGCCTGCCGGCGCTTTTTCTCGACGCGGCGCAGGAGCACATGGTTCCTGGCGGTGATTTCGGCCTGCCAGCCCGGCTCGACGACAATCGTCTGGTTCGGCTCGATGATCAAGGCTGGACCTGCAACCCTGTTTCCCGGCTTCAGCGCCTCGCGCCGGAAGATGCCTGAAGCACGCCACTCGCCCTCGGTGAAGATTTCGCGGGTTTGCGAAGGGCTTACGGCAAGGTCTTCGATTTGCGATTCACTTTCGTCGCGGCCGGTGCCGCCGGTGTCGGTGCCTTCGACGCCGACGGTCTCGACGATCATCGGCTTGTCGTCGTAGACGAAACCGAACTGTGCTTTGTGGGCGATTTCGAAATCGCGCCTGGCCTGGAAAATCGAGTCTTCCTCGAAATTCACCGGCAGTGTCGTGTCGGTGCCGTCATAACGAATGTGCAGCACCGGCTTCGCGGCAACCGCATCCTCGGCGATGCCTTGTACTGCGAGTTCGGCGATGACGGCTTTTTTCAAGGTGGCAATGAGGTTGCCGATCTCCGTCCTGGACTCTTCGGCAAGCGGTTTCAGAAGCGCCTGCTGGCGCGAGGCAAAGACCGAGGACAGGCCGATGCCATAGGCCGAGAGCAGGCCGGAGAAGGGATGGATCAGCACGGCCTCCATGCCGAGCGCGTCGGCAACCAGGCACGCGTGCTGGCCGCCGGCGCCACCGAAGCAGTTCAAGAGATATTCGGTGACGTCATAGCCACGCTGGACGGAGATCTTCTTGATGGCGTTGGCCATGTTCTCAACGGCGATGGTGACGAACCCTTCGGCAACAGCCTCGGGCGTGCGGCCATCGCCGATTTCAGCCGCCAGTTCGGCGAATTTTGCCCGCACCGTCCCGACATCGAGCGGCTGGTCCTGGCCGGGTCCGAAAATGGCCGGGAAGAAATCGGGCTGCAGCTTGCCCAGCATGACATTGGCGTCGGTGACGGCGAGCGGGCCGCCGCGCCGGTAGGCGGCCGGGCCGGGATTGGCGCCAGCCGAGTCGGGTCCGGCCCGGAAGCGGCCGGCCTCGTAATGCAGGATCGAGCCGCCGCCAGCGGCGACGGTGTGGATGCGCATCATCGGCGCGCGGATGCGCACGCCGGCGACCTCGGTGTCGAAGGCGCGCTCATACTCGCCGTCATAATGGGCGACGTCGGTGGATGTGCCGCCCATGTCGAAGCCGATGACCTTGTCGAAGCCGGCGAGGCTGGCCGTCTCGACCATGCCGACGACGCCGCCGGCCGGACCGGAGAGCAGCGCGTCCTTGCCCTGGAACATGTCGGCGGCGGTCAGTCCGCCGGACGACATCATGAACATGAGATGAGGAGATTGGCTGATCTCCCCCCTTGTGGGGGAGATGCCCGGCAGGGCAGAGGGGGGCGTGGCAGAATGAGGCGTCGGCGGGACAGCGCCCCCCTCTGTCGGCTTCGCCGACATCTCCCCCACAAGGGGGGAGATTGGCGCCGCGCCCAACTCTCCCGCCACCCTTTGCACATATCTCGACAAGATCGGCGACAGATAAGCGTCGACCACCGTGGTGTCGCCGCGGCCGACCAGCTTGATCAGCGGCGAGACCTCATGGCTGACCGAGACTTGGGCGAAACCAAGTTTGCGGCAGACTTTTGCCACCGCCTTCTCATGATCGGGATATTTCCAGGCATGCATGAAGACGATGGCCACGGCATCGATGCCATCGGCTTTCGCCTGTTCGATCGCCGGCCAGCAGGCGGCGATGTCGAGCAATTGTTCGACGCGGCCATCGGCGCGCACACGCTCGTTGACCTCGATGACGCGCTCGTAAAGCTGTTCGGGAAGGATGATCTCCTTGGCGAAGATGTCCGGGCGCGCCTGATAGGCGATCTTCAGCGCATCGCGAAAGCCCTTGGTGATGAGCAAAAGCACGCGGTCGCCCTTGCGCTCCAGCAGCGCATTGGTGGCGACCGTGGTGCCCATCTTGATGTCGCCGATCAGGCCGGGCGGGATCGCGTCGCCGGAGGACAGGCCGAGAAGATCGCGAATGCCCTGGATAGCGGCATCGGTATAGGCTCCGGGATTTTCGGAAAGTAGCTTGCGGGGATGCAGCCCGCCTTCCGGATCTTTGCCGATAACGTCGGTGAATGTACCGCCGCGGTCGATCCAGAAATCCCACTTCGCGGTCATGCGGCATGCTCCCGGCAATTTTGTCGATGCAATCTGTTAATTCGCAATGGCTTGGCCGGCAACGGCCATGCGCATGATGTTACATGCGGACATGCAACGTTACGAAACTGATGGCTGTCTGATGCATTTTCCCTTCGACCGTTCACCGCAACGTGAACGTGTGTTGAAGGAGAGAAACTATGAAAAAGCTCATTCTCGCGTCCGTTTCCGCGTTGGCTTTGCTTGGCGTTGCCGCCTGCAGCGACAGTGGTACGGATAACACCACCACCCAGAGCACCAACCCGCCGGCCGCCGAACAGCCGATGAAGCCGGCTACGCCGGAAGCAACACCACCGGCGGCAACGCCTCCGGCTACCGATAATTCGACCACGAAGAGCATCACACCCGAGAAGCCTGCCGAGCCGGCTCCGGCAACACCAGCTCCTGCGCCCGCGCAGTAGTCAGTAACGCAGTACTTCGTGTGATGAATGAGAAAGGCCGGCTCACGTCGGCCTTTCTCATTCTGTCCGAGCGCCGCGGGCACATCCCGCGTCAACGTCGGACCAGTTTGTCGTGCTGAAGCCTGCGGCACTGTCCCGGCTTGATAGCAGGGGACGGTGGCTCTAAGAAGCAGGCCATGTCGATTTGGGATCGCCTCGGCGAGTTCATCAACCGCGTTTCATCTTCAGCCTCGTCGGGTGTCGCCGACGTCGTCGAGGCCGTGCGCACGGTTTTCTCCGGCGATGCGGATCTGCGCCGGCGTGTCGCCTTTTCGGTGGCGATGATCGCGCTGTCGGCCAAGATGGCCAAGGCCGATGGCATCGTCACCCAAGACGAGGTGCGCGCCTTCCAGGAAATCTTCGATGTGCCGCCGAAGGAGACGCGCAATGTGGCGCGGCTGTTCGATCTCGCCCAGCGCGACGTGGCCGGTTTCGAGACCTATGCCGAGCGGATGGCGCAGCTATGCGGCTCGGGGCATTCCAACTGCGTGATGCTGGAAGACATACTCGACGGCCTGTTCCATATCGCCAAGGCCGATGGTCTGGTGCATGAGCGCGAAGGCCACTTTCTGCACCGCATCGCCGAGATTTTCCGCATCGACGAGGCACATTACGAAAGCATCATGGCGCGGCACGTCAATCTGGGCGCCGGGGATCCCTATGTCGTGCTCGGCATTGAGCGCGGCAAGCCGTTCGAAGAGGTCAGGAAGCGCTATCGAAAGCTGGTTTCCGACAATCATCCGGACAGGCTGATCGCGCGCGGCCTGCCGCAGGAATTCATCGAGATCGCAACCACCAGGGTGGCGGCGATCAATGCCGCCTATGAGATGATCGAGCGGGGTCTGCGCCACGCATGAGCGGTTTCCTGCCCGACGAGCCACGTGCCGAGGTCAGGGTATCGCCGAATTTCGGCCCGCGGCGCGAGACACTCAAGCCTGACATGATCGTGCTGCACTACACCGGCATGGCGACCGGCACCGGGGCCGAGGCGTGGCTGTGCGATCCGGCCAGCGAGGTCTCGTCGCATTATCTCGTCCACGAAAACGGCCACATCGTGCAGATGGTCAGGGAAAGCGACCGCGCCTGGCACGCCGGCAAGAGTTCGTGGTTCGGGCGCGCCGACATCAATTCCTGTTCGGTCGGCATCGAGATCGTCAATCCGGGACATTCGCTGGGCTATCCCGGTTTCCCAAGGCGGCAGATCGATGCGGTGATTGGGCTGTGCAGGGGGATCGCCGGGCGGCATTCGATTGCCGCCGAGCGGGTGCTCGCGCATTCCGACGTAGCGCCGGGGCGCAAGATCGATCCGGGCGAGAAGTTTCCGTGGCGGACGCTTTTCGAGGCCGGTGTCGGGCATCTCGTGACGGCCGCCCCCGTCAGACAAGGGGCCAAGCTCAAGGTTGGCGACACCGGCGGCGATGTCGAGGCGTTGCAATCGATGCTGGCTCTCTACGGCTATGGCGTCGAGATTTCGGGCATTTTCGACCGGCAGACGGAAATCGTCGTCGAAGCCTTCCAGCGGCATTTCCGGCCGCGCAAGGTGGATGGCGTTGCCGATGGCTCGACGCTGCGGACGCTGCAAAGGCTGCTTGCTTCCGTAAGGCCCTGATCCCAGGAAAGACCTCTCTTCGCAGTCCTCTTCAAATCCTTAAATTACAAGCTGTCACTTAAAGTGACTTGCCTGGCCTTGTTTGACACCAATTCGAGCGTCAAACGGCTGACGTGCAAGTTGTCGGACCCACAGCCCCCGGATGTTCCGATATTGATTAAGCGTTGCTGCGTGAACTTCTTCACGCGGTTCAGACAGAACAGGATCACATGCAGAAATTGACCGTTTTAACGGCAGCTCTTGCTGCCGGCGTAATGACTTTTGCCTTCAGCGCGGCGCATGCCGCACCACTCAGCCCACGGGCCGATCAAGGGCTTGTCGTGGTATCCGCGAAAGGCGGCAAGGCCACGTTGGCCAGAAGCGGTAAGGCAAGCCACGACGCCAAGGCGACGAAGCGGGCTTCCGCCAAAGTGGAAAAGGCAAGCTGGTCCAAGCCGAAGAAGTCTACCGCCAAAAGGCAGACGAAGCGCGGCCGCAAGACCGTCGACATGACGACAACGGCGTCGGTTGGTCTGAGGAACGTGGCGGCATCGACGGCCGCGGTGGCCAGCAGCGGCCAGTATTCCGCAATCGTTGCCCGCTATGCGGCGATCGAAGGCGTTCCGGTGTCGCTAGCCACCGCGGTCATCAAGATCGAGAGCAACTACCGGCCCAACATCGTCGGCAGCGCCGGCGAGATCGGCCTGATGCAGATCAAGCCGGCAACAGCGCGGATGATGGGCTATAGCGGTTCCGCCAAGGGCCTGTTCGATCCCGACACCAACATCAAATACGGCATGAAATACCTTGCCATGGCGCGGAATCTCGGCGGCGGCACGACCTGCGGCACGATTCTGAAATACAATGCCGGGCACGCCGCAACCCGAATGAACCCGGTGTCGGCTGCGTATTGCGGCAAGGTCAAGGTGCAGATGGCCGCGCTTGGATCGCCGGCATAAGTCTGCTTTTTCGTTTGCGTTTTCGAGCGTGAACCCCTTTATACGCCTTGCCAGCTGGCCGGGCGGCCGCACCAGCAAACGCCGAAAGGCCGCGGGTGAGGAAAGTCCGGGCTCCATGGAAATACGGTGCCGGTTAATGGCCGGCGGGGGCGACCCCAGGGAAAGTGCCACAGAAAGCAAACCGCCACGGTTCGGCTTTGCCGGATTCGGGGCAAGGGTGAAAGGGTGGGGTAAGAGCCCACCGCGCGACTGGCAACAGGAGCGGCACGGTAAACCCCACCGGGAGCAAGACCGAATAGGGGCGGTGCGAGGGGAAACCCTCGAGGGCTGTTTCCGGCCCACCGTCCGGGTAGGTTGCGTGAGGCGCATGGCAACATACGCCCAAGATGAATGGCCGCCACGTTCTCGCACCGCAAGGGGCGAGGGCCATACAAAACCCGGCTTATAGGCCAGCTGGCAATTTTTTCTCCCGCGATATCAAAGAGAAGTCTCTTGAGATCAGCAGGTTGCGCCCTCGGGCGCGCCTGTTGATTCAAGCTTGTTCAGCTGCAGGCGGTGGATGATGTGGTCGCCGCCGGCGAATATGCGTCGGCGAGCGAGGTGATCCGCGACGCGCTGAGGCAATGGAAAGACCGGCGCGATCTGCACGGCTATACGGTCGAGGAATTGCGCAGACTGGTGCAGGAGGGGATCGACAGCGGGCCCGCTCTTGAGGGGCCGCCGATTATCGAACGAGCGCGCGCCAGATATCTCAAAATGGCAGAGGCAAAAAGCTCTTAGCCGATTTGTCAGCTGATCTTGTCTAGCGACGTCTCGATCGCCTTCCAGAGCTCTTCCACCGGCTCGCAGCCGACCGAGAGGCGCACGAAACCGGCGGAAACCGCATCGCCTCGCTTCAAGCGCCGTTCGGCGGAGGTGTGGACGCCGCCGAAGGATGTCGCGGCCTGCATCAGTTCGCAGTTGTTGATGAAATTCTCGGCCTTGTCCTCCGAGGCAAGTTCGAAAGAAATGAGAAAGCCGAAGCGCTCCATCTGGGCGCGGGCAAGGTTGTGCGACGGATCGCTCTCCAGCCCGGGGAAACGCAGGCCGCTGATTGCCCTGTGGCCTTTCAGCCGCCGCGCGATGACTTCCGCCGAGGAGCACATGCGATCGAAGCGCACGTCCAGTGTCTCCAGGCCGCGATGCACCAGCCAGGCTTCGAACGGACCGGGAATGCTGCCGGAAACCTCGCGCCAGCCGGTCACGGCGGCGATGATATCGGCATTGCGGCTGCCGACATGGCCGAACAGCACATCGGAATGGCCATTGGGCGCCTTGGTGTCGGCGGCAATGACGATATCGGCGCCATGGTCGAGCGGCCGCTGGCCGAAGGGCGTCATGGTCGTGTTGTCGACCACAAGGATCGCGCCGGCTTTGTGAACGGCGTCGGCGACCGCCGCGATATCGCAGATATCCAGCCCCGGATTGGCAGGGGTTTCGACAAAGGCAAGGCGATACCCTTCGAAGCCGCCATCGAGGAAGGTCGAGGTCGGCCTGACATCGTAGGTGATGCCGAGCGGCTTGAGGAAGCGATCGGCCAAAGCCCTTGTCGTGTGGTAGCCGTCCGAAGGCAGCAGGACACGGTCGCCGGCCTTGAGCACGGCAAAAAATGCTGCCGAGATCGCCGCCATTCCCGAAGGAAAGGCGACGCAGGGCGCGTCCTCCAGATGGGCCAGCATATGTTCGACCGCATCCCAGGTCGGGTTGCTGAAGCGGCCGTACTGGTTGAAACCGGTGGCGTCGCCGGGCGCGTGAAAAATGGCGGCCATGGTCAGGGGCAGAGGGATGGAATCGCCCGTGGCAAGCCCGCTGCTGCGCAGATGGGACAGTGCTGCAGCGCGACTGTTCGCTGTTTCAGACATCGATTTTCAAACCCTTTGGTGACCGACCGGATGCGGCGAGACGCTATGCCGGGTAGCGCCTCGCGGCAAGGCGCGTCCGTTTGGGCCAGACGGCTCTAAACGCTTCGTTAGGCTTAATAGACCATAAAGACGAGACGTGCCGTCAAGGCTGCTCTCAATGGTTGCGGCGCGCGTGTTTGTGAAGCCTATTCCCGTTGACGCCCATAGTGCCCCATGATATCCCATTTGACATCAAAGCCTTCGTTCCGCGTCAGGGTAAAGCGTACGCCAATCGGGCAGCCGCGGCGGCTGCGCGTTTGCCGATTTTTGCCCGAGCGAACGGGGTTGATACGGGGCAGGGAACGCGCCGCGGCGGCGCGTGCGACACGATGAAGAGGGGTGCGGCGGCGCAAGCGGCTGTAGCGTTTAATGGACCGGTTTCTCTCGAACACGGTGAGCAGGATCGATGCGAAGGGACGGGTATCCGTTCCGGCGCATTTCCGTGCCGTTGTGCAGAAGCGCGGCTATTCGGAACTCTATGCACTGCGCTGCCTCGATCTGCCGGCGATGGATGTCGGCGGGCTCGACCTGCTCGACCGCTACGAGCAGCGCATCGCACTCGAAGATCCCTTCCTGCAGACGGCGGACGATATGTCGTTCTTCTGCCATGGCGACGGAACATTCTTGAAGCTCGACCAGGACGGCCGCATCACGATGAGCGACTTCATTCGCGAACATACTGGCATTTCGTCGGACGCGGCCTTTGTCGGACGCGGCAATTTCTTTCAGATCTGGGAGCCGGGACGGCTTGCTGCTTATGGGGCGCAGGCGCGAGCCCGGCTTTTGCAGCTTCGGCAGGGGACGAAGCCTGGGGAGCGACCGGAATGACGGTGGGTCACGGCGATGATCTTCACGCCGTTGGCGGATCGGCCCGCCACATTCCGGTCCTCCTCGCCGAAGTGCTGGAAGCACTGACGCCGGCGGAGGGCGACACCATCATCGACGGCACGTTCGGCGCCGGCGGCTACACCAGGGCCATTCTGGCGACAGGCGCTTCCGTGGTGGCGATCGACCGCGATCCAGATGCGATCGCTGCCGGGCGCGATCTGGAAGTGCAGTCGCACGGCAGGCTGAGGCTGGTGCAGGCGCCGTTCTCCACGCTGGACGAACATGTCGAGAGTGCCGACGGCGTCGTGCTCGACATCGGTGTGTCCTCGATGCAGCTCGACCAGGCCGAGCGCGGGTTTTCGTTCCGCGCCGACGGGCCGCTCGACATGCGCATGGCGCAGGCGGGTTTGAGCGCTGCCGACGTCGTCAACAGCTTCAAGCCGGGCGACCTTGCCCGCATCTTCGGCTTCCTCGGCGAGGAGCGTCATGCCGGGCGCATCGCCCGCATGATCGAGGCTCGCCGCGAAAAGCGTCCGTTCGAGCGCACGCTGGAACTGGCCGATGCGATCGAGACGCATATCGGCCGCGCGCCGAAGGACAAGATCCATCCGGCGACGCGCGTCTTCCAGGCGCTGCGCATCTTCGTCAATGATGAGCTTGGCGAACTGGCCAAGGCGCTGTTCGCGGCCGAACGCGCGCTGAAGCCGGGCGGACGGCTCGCCGTGGTGACGTTCCATTCGCTGGAAGACCGTATCGTGAAGCGTTTCATCGCCGACCGCTCCGACGTCGCCACCGGATCGCGTCACTTGCCCGAGGCACAGGCGCGCACCGCGACCTTCCGCAAGGCGGGCGGCGGCGTGACTGCCGGCGATGCCGAGGTGGCGGCCAATCCGCGCGCCCGTTCGGCCAGGCTGCGCGCGGCAGTCCGCACCGAGGCGCCGGCGCGCAGCAGCGACTTTTCGATTTTCGGCCTTCCAAAACTTCCCGGCCCAAAGCTTCCCGGCACAGACCGGCCGGGGGAGAGGTAAGCACGTGTTTCGTACCAGCGACATTGTCCTGATTGCCGTCATGGTTGCAGCGGCGGCCCTTACCTACAAGGCCAAGCGCGAGGCCGAGGAACAATTGGCTTCGGTGCAGAAGATCCATGCACAGATCCGCTATGAGGAGGACACGATCGACCTGCTCAAGGCGGACTGGAGCCTGCTCACCCAGCCGTCGCGGCTGCAGAAGCTGGCCGAGCTCTACAAGTCGCAGCTCGAGCTCCAGCCGGTCAGCGCTCGCCAGATCGTCGGCATCGGTGATCTGCCTGCCAAAGCTCTGGACATTCAGGACATCCTGAACGGGCGCCAGGGTGGTATGGCCGACAATTCCGACCAAGCGCCGCCGGGCAGCAGGGATCCCGTGGTGACCGGAGGCATCGCCCAATGATCGGCAAACTGCTGAAGCGTCGCGTCAAGACTGGTGGAGACGGATCGATCGTGGTCGAGGGCGCCCGCAAGGCGACCGGCGGCAAGGGCAGGACGCGCATCGTGATGACGATGGCGGTGTTCTTCGGTATTTTCTCGACCATTTCCGGGCGCCTGGTCTATCTCGGCTTCCAGACCCCCGACATGTCGGGCGGTCCGCAAAGCCGGGTAACGGCATCGCGGCCCGACATTGTCGATCGCAACGGCGAAGTGCTGGCGACGGATATCAAGACGGCGTCGTTGTTTGCCGAGCCGCGCCGCATCGTCGACGCCGACGAGGCGATCGAGAGGCTGTCGACGGTGCTTCCGGACATCGACTATGAGCAGACCTACCATAAGCTGAAGAGCGGCGCCGGTTTCGTCTGGCTGCAGCGGCAGCTGACCCCCAAGCAGCAGTCCGACATCATGCAGCTCGGCATCCCCGGCTTTGGCTTCCGCACCGAGAAGCGCCGCTTCTATCCGAGCGGTGAGACCTCGTCCTATATTGTCGGGCTTACCAACATCGACAACCAGGGCATCTCCGGCATGGAGAAATATGTCGATGAGCAGGGTTTGAGCGACCTGCAGGCATCGGGCCTCGCGATGGCCAAGGATCTCAAGCCGGTGAAGCTTTCGATCGATCTGCGTGTTCAGCACATCGTCCGTGACGAGATCGCCGCCGGCCTGGAGCGCTATCGCGCCGTGGGCGCTGGCGCCGTTGTGCTCAACGTCAAGACCGGCGAAGTGGTGGCCATGGCCTCGGTGCCGGATTTCGACCCGAACAACCCTTACAATGCACAGGACAAGGATCGGTTGAACCGCATGTCGGCGGGCCTCTACGAAATGGGTTCGACCTTCAAGAGCTTTACCACCGCCATGGCGCTCGATTCCGGCAAGATCACGCTGGAGAGCCGCTTCGACGCCTCACGTCCGATCCGGATCGGCCGCCAGACCATTCACGACTTCCACGGCAAGGGCCGCGTTCTGTCGGTGCCGGAAGTGTTCATCTACTCCTCCAACATCGGTTCGGCCAAGGAAGCTGAAGCGGTCGGCATCGAGGGGCATCGCGAATTCCTGCACCGCCTCGGCGTGCTGGAGAAGATGCAGACCGAACTGCCGGAGGTTGCCCGCCCGACCGAACCCAAGGTCTGGAAACAGGTCAATTCGATCACCATCGCCTTCGGCCATGGCGTTTCGACGACGCCGTTGCAGACGGCGGTCGGCTGCGCCGCTCTGATGAATGGTGGCTTCCTGATGAACCCTACCTTCCTGATGCGTACGCAGGCAGAAGCGATGGCTGTGGCCAAGAGGGTGGTCAGCGAAAAGACCGTCGAGGGCATGCGCTATCTCTATTCGCTCAACGCCGAGAAGGGCTCGGGCAAGAGCGCCAGGGTTCCCGGCTACCGCGTCGGCGGCAAGACCGGAACGGCGGAGAAGGTCGTCAACGGCCGTTACTCCAAGGAAAAGAATTTTAATGCCTTCGTCGCCGCCTTTCCGATGGACGATCCGCAGTACATCGTGCTGACGATTGCCGATGAACCGAAGCCGGAAAAGCCCGGTATGGGTAACACCGCAGCCTCGAATGCGGGGGTTATGGCGGGAAACATCATCAGGCGTTCAGCTGCCATGCTTGGCGTGAAGCCAGATTTCAGCCATGAAAATGGTGCAACGCTGGTTTCCTATCAGTGATTCTTAGGGCGCGCCGGTAACTGCGCGCTATTTTGTTGCGGTGAACGGGACTCGATGAAGCTCAGAGATCTAGCCGGTATCCTGCCCGTCGAGGGAATAGCTTCCGTCGATCTGGAGGTTACAGGGATTTCTTCGGATTCCCGCCAGGTAAAACCGGGCGTTGTCTTTTTTGCGCTCGCCGGAACCAAGGCCGATGGTGCCGTTTATGCCGCCGACGCCGCCGCGCGCGGTGCAGCCGCAATCGTGGCGGGCAAGGGCAGCGCCATTGCCGGGCTGTCGGTTCCGGTATTGGCGGTCGGTGATCCGCGTCTGGCGCTGGCGCTGAGTGCGGCCCGCTATTTCGGCAAGCAGCCGCAAACGATGGTCGCGGTGACCGGCACCAGCGGCAAGACATCGGTCGCCGCCTTCACCAGGCAGGTCTGGGAGCAGGCGGGTTATGCCTCCGCTTCGATAGGCACCACCGGCGTGGTGGCGCCTGGGCGCAACGACTATGGCTCGCTGACGACGCCCGATCCGATCGCCCTGCACCAGTTGCTGCGGGAATTGGCGGATGCCGGCGTGACCCACGCCTCGATGGAAGCCTCCAGTCATGGGCTCGATCAGCGCCGTCTCGATGGTGTGAAGCTGGCGGCCGGCGGCTTCACCAATCTCGGCCGCGACCATATGGACTATCATCCGACCATCGAGGACTATCACCGCGCCAAATTGCGTTTGTTCGACACGTTGTTGCCGAAAGGCGCGCCGGCCGTTGTCTTCGCCGACGATCCGTGGTCGGCGCCGACGATCGAGGCGGCGCGGGCTGCCGGGCTCAACGTGCTGACGGTCGGCCGTCATGGCGATTTCCTCAGGCTGAAGCGGGTCGAGCACGAACGCCACCGCCAGCGCGCCGAGGTCGAGGCCGACGGCGTGCTCTATGAGGTCGACCTGCCGCTGGCCGGCGATTTCCAGATATCGAACGCGCTGGTTTCGGCGGGGCTTGCCATTTCCACGGGAACGCCTGTCGCCAAGGCCTTGATGGCGTTGGAGAAACTGAAGGGCGCGCCGGGCCGGCTCGACCTCGTCGGCACCACCGCCAATGGCGCACCCGTCTATGTCGATTATGCCCACAAGCCCGATGCGCTGGAAAACGTGCTGGCTTCGGTGCGCCCGTTCACCACCGGGCGCGTCATCGTCGTGTTCGGCTGCGGCGGCGACCGCGACCGGGGAAAAAGGCCGATCATGGGCGAGATCGCGACGCGGCTTTCGGACGTCGTCATCGTCACCGACGACAATCCGCGTTCGGAAGTGCCGGAAACGATCCGCGCGGCCATTCTTGCCGCCGCACCCGGCGCCATAGAAATCGGCGACCGGCGCCAGGCGATCCACGAGGCGGTCGCCATGCTGCATGCCGGCGACACGCTGATCGTGGCCGGCAAGGGCCACGAGGAAGGCCAGACGGTCGGCTCCGAGACCCTGCATTTTTCCGATCACGAGGAAGTTCGCGCGGCACTCGTGGAGCGTGCGGCATGAGTTTGCTGTGGACCTCCGAGATGCTGGTTGCCGCCATGGACGGGCGGCCGCTCGGGCCAATGCCGGACGGCATATCGGGCATTTCGATCGACAGCCGCAGCCTGCAGCCGGGCGACGCCTTCTTCGCCATCAAGGGCGAGGCGATGGATGGCCATGACTTCGCCACGGCAGCCATCAAGGCCGGCGCCGGGGTGCTGGTGGTGGCCGAAGGCAAGCTGCCGTCGCTTGGCCGGCTGACGGCGCCGATCATCGTCGTCGAGGATGTGCTGGTCGCGCTGGAAAAGCTCGGGGTCGCGTCGCGCGCCCGCTCGAGCGCGAAAATCATCGCGGTGACCGGTTCTGCCGGCAAGACCACCACCAAGGAAGCGTTGCGCCATGTGCTGCAAGCCGTCGGCAAGGTGCATGCCTCGGCGCAATCGTTCAACAATCACTGGGGCGTGCCGCTTACATTGGCGCGGATGCCCGCCGATTGCGATTACGCCGTGTTCGAGATCGGCATGAACCATCCTGACGAGATACGGCCGCTGGTGAAGATGGTGAGGCCGCATGTCGCCATCGTCACCATGATCGCGGCCGCGCACCTTGGCTTTTTCCGCAATCTCGACGAGATCGCCAAGGCCAAGGCCGAGATTTTCGAAGGGCTGGAGCCTGAGGGCGCCGCTATCCTCAACCGCGACGATGCGCGCTTCAAGCTTCTCGACAAGATGGCGCATGCCGCCGGTGTCGAGCACGTCTACGGCTTCGGCGAGAATGCGCGCTCGACCTTCAAGCTAGTCCAATGCGAGCTGCATGCGGATCATTCCGACATCACCGCCAGAATCAGCGGCCATGAGGTGACCGCGCGGATCGGTGCGCCGGGCCGCCACATGGTGCAGAACGTGCTGGCGGTGCTGGGGGCGGCGCATCTGGTCGGCGCCGATCTCGATAGAGTGGCACTCGCACTGGCCGATCTCTCGGCCGAGCGCGGGCGCGGGAAGCGCCATGTGCTGCGCCATCCCGGTGGCCCGACTTCGGGCCACCCGGGAGGACCGATCACGCTGATCGACGAGAGTTACAACGCCAATCCTGCGTCGATGGCTGCTGCGATGGCATTGCTCAACGCGACGCCGGTGACCGGCGACGGCCGCCGCATCGCCGTGCTCGGCGACATGCTCGAACTCGGCGACCACTCGGCCAAGCTGCATGCCGCACTTGCCGATCTCATCGTCGGCACGGGGACGCAGACCGTCTTTCTCGGTGGCCCGGAAATGCGGGCGCTGGCCGAGATATTGCCCGGCGAGGTCAAGACGGAATACCGCGCCGGCGTCGAGGAGCTGAAGCCGGTGCTGCTTGCCGCACTGAAACCGGGCGATGTAGTGATGATCAAATCGTCGAAAGGCATCGGTTTTGCAAAACTGGTCGATGCGCTGCTGGGCAAATTCCCGGCTGAATCGACAACCAGAAAACAGACCTAGGTCGGGGACGAAAAGCGCATGTTTACACTGCTCGTCGATTTTGCGGACAAGGTCTCGGTCTTCAATGTCTTCCGCTATATCACCTTCCGCACCGGCGGAGCGCTGATCACGTCGGCGCTGATCGTCTTCATCTTCGGGCCGGCCATCATCAATTCACTGCGGCTGCGGCAAGGCAAAGGCCAGCCGATCCGCGCCGACGGGCCGCAGACGCATTTCAAGAAGGCCGGTACGCCGACCATGGGCGGTCTGATGATTCTATCGGGCATCATCGGCTCTTCGCTTTTGTGGGCGAACCTGTCGAGCATCTATGTCTGGGTGGTGCTGTTGGTGACGCTGGGCTTCGGCTCGATCGGCTTTTACGACGACTATCTCAAGGTGACCAAGCAGTCGCATCTCGGCTTTTCCGGCAAGGCACGGCTGGCGCTTGAATTCGTCATCGCCGGCATCGCCGCATGGGTGATCATGCATAACGGCCAGGCGCCGTTCTCGTCGTCGCTGACATTTCCCTTCGCCAAGGAATTCATCGTCAATCTCGGCTGGTTCTTCATTCCGTTCTCCTGCTTCGTCATCGTTGGTGCCGGCAATGCGGTGAACCTGACCGACGGCCTGGACGGGCTGGCGATAGTGCCGATCATGATCGCGGCGGCCTCCTTCGGCGTCATCGCCTATCTCTCCGGCAACGCGGTGTTCGCCGAATATCTGCAGATCCATTTCGTGCCAGGCACCGGCGAACTGGCTGTCGTGCTCGGCGCGGTCATCGGTGCCGGCCTCGGCTTTCTCTGGTTCAACGCGCCGCCGGCGGCGATCTTCATGGGCGACACCGGCTCGCTGGCCATGGGCGGCCTGATCGGCACCGTCGCGGTCGCCACCAAGCATGAGATCGTGCTAGTCATCGTCGGTGGATTGTTCGTGGTCGAAATCCTGTCCGTCATCATCCAGGTCGGCTATTTCAAGATGACCGGCAAGCGGGTGTTCCTGATGGCGCCGATCCACCATCATTTCGAAAAGCTCGGCTGGACCGAAAGCCAGGTGGTGATCCGCTTCTGGATCATCGCCGTCATCCTGGCGCTGGTCGGCCTGTCGACCCTGAAGCTGAGATAGGAGGTCGTTTGATCCCCGCCGCATCCTTTTCAGGCAAGCGCGTTTCGCTCTTCGGGCTCGGTGGCTCGGGGATCGCGACCGCGCGCGCGCTGATCGCCGGCGGGGCAGACGTGCTGGCCTGGGACGACAATCCTGACAGCGTCGCCAAGGCGGCCGCCGCCGGTATCGCAACCGGCGATTTGCGCCGCGCCGACTGGGCGAAATTCTCGGCTTTCGTGCTGTCGCCCGGCGTGCCGCTGACGCATCCCAAACCGCATTGGACGGTGGAGCTGGCGCGCGGCTCCGGCGTCGAGATCATCGGCGACATCGAGCTTTTCTGCCGGGAGCGAATGCTGAGCGCGCCAACGGCGCCTTTCATTGCCATCACCGGCACCAACGGCAAGTCGACGACGACCGCGCTGACCGCGCACATCCTGAAAGCTGCAGGCCGCGACACGCAGATGGGCGGCAACATCGGCCGCGCGGTGATGACGCTCGATCCGCCGCAGCCCGATCGGCATTATGTCGTCGAGTGCTCATCCTACCAGATCGACCTCGCGCCCTCGATCGACCCGACGGCCGGCATCCTGCTCAATCTGACGCCAGACCATCTCGACCGTCACGGCACCATGCAGCACTACGCCGCGATCAAGGAGCGGCTGGTGGCCGGCAGTGAGACCGCGATCGTCGGCATCGATGATTCCTGGTGCGCGCAGATCGCCGAGCGGCTGGAGCGGGCGGGGCGGCATGTCATCCGCATTTCCAAGCGGCTGCCGCTGACCGACGGCTATTTCGCCGACGGCAGCGATCTGATGGAAGCGGTGCACGGCCGCTACAGCCGTGTCGCCTTCCTCGAGGGCATCGGCTCGCTTCGTGGCCAGCACAATGCGCAAAATGCGCTGGCAGCGGTCGCCGCCTGCCTCAAGGTCGGATTGGAGCTTGGCGAGGTCCAGTCCGGGCTGGAAAGTTTTCCCGGCCTCGCGCACCGCATGGAGCAGGTCGGCCGCAAGCACCATGTGCTGTTCATCAACGATTCCAAGGCGACCAATGCCGATGCGGCGGCACCGGCGCTGTCGAGCTTTGCGCGCATCTACTGGATTGCCGGCGGCCTGCCCAAGGAAGGCGGCATCGAGCCTTTGCGCGGTTTCTTCCCGCGCATCGCCAAGGCCTATCTGATTGGCGAGGCCGCGCCTGCCTTTTCCGCGACGCTGGGTGAGGCCGTGCCCTACGAGATTTCAGGGACGCTGGCCGCGGCGGTCGCGCACGCCGCGCATGATGCGGCCGAGGACGACAGCGGCGAGGCGGTGGTGCTGTTGTCGCCGGCCTGCGCCAGTTTCGACCAGTTCAAGAATTTCGAAGTCCGCGGCGAAGCCTTCAGGCAAGCTGCGAATGCTATCGAGGGCGTGAAACCCATCGGAGGGGCACGATAATGCAAAGCCGTCTCGACAAAAGCCCGGTTGCGACCTGGTGGTGGACGATCGATCGCTGGTTCCTGGCGGCGTTCCTGTCGCTGATGGGGCTTGGCATCGTGCTATCCTTCGCCGCCAGCCCGGCGGTGGCCGAACGCATCGGTCTCGACAGTTTCCACTTCGCCACAAGGCAGATCATCTTCACCGTGCCGGCGCTAGGCGTCATGCTGGCCGTTTCCTTCCTCGATTCCAGGGAAATCCGGCGCATGGCATTGATCATGCTGTGCCTGATGCTGGTGCTGATGGTGGCGGTGCTCTACATCGGCGTCGAGGTGAAGGGCGCGCGCCGCTGGGTGTCGCTTGCCGGCCTGTCGATCCAGCCTTCGGAATTTCTGAAACCCGCCTTCGTCATCATGTGCGCCTGGCTGTTTGCCGAGCACAAGCGCCAGCCCGACATTCCCGGCAATCTGTTCGCCATGCTGTTGCTAGTGCTGGTCGTGTCGTTGCTGGTGGCGCAACCGGACCTCGGCCAGACCATGCTGACGACCGGCACCTGGGGTATCATGTTCTTCATGGCTGGGCTGCCATGGCTGTGGATCGTGGCGCTGGGTGCCGCCGGTGTCGGCGGCGTCTTTGCCGCCTATACGGTGTTTCCGCACGTTGCCTTGCGCATCGACAAGTTCCTTACCGGCGAAGGCGACACGTTCCAGGTCGACATGGGACGCGAGGCGCTGATCAATGGCGGCTGGTTCGGCGTCGGGCCGGGCGAGGGCACCGTCAAGCGGGTCATTCCCGACAGCCATGCCGACTTCGTCTTCTCGGTCGCCGGCGAAGAGTTCGGGCTGATCATGTGCTTCTTCATCATGTCGATCTTTGCCTTCATCGTGCTGCGCGGCCTCAACACGGCGCTGAAGGAGCATGACGATTTCACCCGCTATGCGGTCGGCGGTCTCGTCACCGTCTTCGGCCTGCAGGCCGTCATCAACATGTGCGTCAACCTGCAACTTGTGCCGGCCAAAGGCATGACGCTGCCGTTCATCTCCTATGGCGGCTCCTCGCAGATCGCCATCGCCATCTCGATGGGAATGGTGCTGGCGCTGACACGCAAGCGGCCGGAAAAGCGCAAGCAGATGGGCTTTGGCCTGTCGCAGCGCGCCGTCCCGGCGGAGTGATATGGCCAGAGGCGTCATCCTTCTCGCGGCGGGCGGAACCGGTGGGCATCTTTTCCCTGCCGAGGCGCTGGCGCATGAGCTGAACGAGCGCGGCTGGTCGGTGCATCTGGCGACCGACGACCGTGCCGAGCGGTTCGCCGGCCATTTTCCGGCCGCCGCCATCCATCCGATCCAGTCGGCGACGATGGGTTCGAAAAATCCTTTTGCCGTGCTTGGCGCCTTCTGGAAAATCTGGCGCGGCGTGCGCCAGGCTTCCGCCATCATCGCCAGGATCAAGCCGGATGCCGTCGTTGGCTTCGGCGGTTATCCGACCTTGCCGCCGCTCTACGCGGCGACACGGCGCAAGGTGCCGACGCTGATCCACGAGCAGAACGCGGTGATGGGGCGCGCCAACCGGGCGCTGGCCGGTCGTGTCGATGCGATCGCCGGCGGCTTCCTGCCGCAGGACACCAGTGCCGCCGGCACCAAGACGGTGACGACGGGCAATCCGGTCAGGCCTGCCGTGCTGGAAGCGGCCAAGACGGCTTATGCGGCGTCGGCCGGGGAACAGCCGTTCCGACTGCTGGTGTTCGGCGGTAGCCAGGGCGCCCAATTCTTTTCCGACGCCGTGCCGGGGGCGATCGCGCTGCTTTCCGATACCCAGCGCAAGCGGCTGGTAATCACGCAGCAGGCGCGCGCGGACGACGTGGCGCGGGTCAAGGCGGCCTATGCGGCACTCGGCGTCGCCGCCGAGGTCTCGCCCTTCTTCACCGATATGGCGCAGCGCATGGCGGCCGCGCATCTGGTGATCTCGCGCTCCGGCGCTTCGACCGTCTCGGAGATCGCCGTCATCGGCCGGCCGGCGCTGCTGGTGCCTTACCCCTACGCGCTCGATCACGACCAGGCGGCGAACGCGGCGGCCCTTGCCGCCGGCGGCGGCGGCGAAGTGCACCCGCAATCCTCGCTTTCACCCGAACGCATCGCAGCGCTCCTCGGCGGGCTGATGGACCAGCCTGAGCGGCTTGTGGCGATGGCGGCGGGCGCGAAATCGGCCGGCCGGCCGAACGCGGCACGGTTGCTCGCCGATCTCACAGAGGCTATTGCGTCCAAAAAAACCGTTTCGGATTTCAGGAAGGGGACGCACGCATGAAGATGCCGCAGACCATCGGCCTTGTACATTTCATCGGCATTGGCGGCATCGGCATGAGCGGCATTGCCGAAGTGCTGCACAATCTCGGCTACAAGGTGCAAGGGTCCGACCAGGCCGAAAGCGCCAATGTGCAGCGGCTTCGCGACAAGGGCATCGAATGCTTCGTCGGCCACAAGGCCGAAAATCTCGGCGATGCCGAGGTGGTGGTCGTCTCGACGGCGATCAAGAAATCGAATCCGGAACTCAAGGCCGCGCGAGAAAAGCTGCTGCCGATCGTGCGCCGGGCAGAGATGCTGGCCGAACTGATGCGCTTCCGCCAGGCGGTGGCGATCGGCGGCACGCATGGCAAGACGACGACGACTTCGATGGTGGCGACCTTGCTCGATGCCGGTGGGCTCGATCCGACCGTCATCAATGGCGGCATCATCAATGCCTATGGCACCAATGCGCGCATGGGCGACGGCGAGTGGATGGTGGTCGAAGCCGACGAGAGCGACGGCACGTTCCTCAAGCTGCCGGCCGAGATCGCCGTCGTCACCAACATCGATCCCGAGCATCTCGATCACTATGGCAGCTTCGACAAGGTGCGCGAAGCGTTCCGCCAGTTCGTCGAGAACGTGCCGTTCTACGGTTTTGGCGTGATGTGCACCGATCATCCGGAAGTGCAGGCGCTGGTCAGCCGTATCGAGGACCGCCGCATCGTCACCTACGGCGAGAACGCGCAGGCCGATGTGCGCTTCACCAACCACCGCATGGCGGGCGCCATTTCGGAATTCGACGTGGTAATCCGCGATCGCAAAACCGGCGGCCAGACGACCATATCAGGCCTGCGCCTGCCGATGCCCGGCCGTCACAACGTGTCCAACGCGACGGCCGCGATCGCCGTCGCGCATGAGCTTGGCCTGTCGGCCGAGGCGATCAAGAAGGGCCTGTCGTCTTTCGCCGGCGTCAAGCGCCGCTTCACCCATACCGGCTCGTGGAACGGCGTCGACGTGTTCGACGATTACGGCCACCACCCGGTCGAGATCTCGGCGGTGCTGAAAGCGGCGCGCAGCGCCACCAAGGGTCGCGTCATCGCCATTGCGCAGCCGCATCGCTTCACCCGGCTGCATGATCTGTTCAACGAGTTTTCCGCCTGCTTCAACGACGCCGACACGGTGATGGTGGCGCCGGTCTACGCAGCCGGCGAGGAGCCGATCGACGGCGTCAGCTCGGACGCATTGGTGTCGCGCATCCGCGCCGGCGGCCATCGCGACGCGCGCTACATCGAAGGACCGGCAGCGATTGCGCCCATCATCCGCGATCTGGCCAAGTCAGGCGACTTCGTCGTCTTCCTGGGCGCCGGCAACATCACCCAATGGGCCTATGCATTGCCCAAGGAGCTTGGCGGGACCGTCTCATGATGCACGGCCAGGCCCTGATCGACAGACTTGGCGACCGGCTTGCCGGCCTGCGCGGCCGCATCACGCCGAATGCCGAGATGGACAAGATCACCTGGTTCCGTGCGGGTGGCCTGGCGGAAGCTCTGTTCCAGCCGGCGGACGAGGAGGACCTCGCCGCGTTCCTCAAAGCCGTTCCGGAGGAAATACCGCTGACCATCGTCGGCGTCGGCTCGAACCTTCTGGTCCGTGACGGCGGCATTTCGGGCTTTGTCATCAGGCTTTCGGCCAAGGGGTTTGGCGAAGCGGAAGTCATTTCGCCAATCAGGATCAAGGCTGGCACGGCCACGCCCGACAAGCGCGTCGCTGCGGTGGCGCTCGATGCCGGCATTGGCGGCTTTCATTTCTATCACGGCATTCCCGGCGCCATCGGCGGCGCACTGCGGATGAATGCCGGTGCCAATGGCGTCGAGACGCGCGAGCGCGTCGTCGAGGTGCGCGCGCTCGACCGCAAGGGCAATGTGCGGACGCTGAGCAATGCCGATATGGGTTATGCCTATCGTCATTCAGCAGCACCTGCCGGGCTTATCTTCACCTCGGCCGTGTTCGAAGGCTTTGCCGAGGACAAGGCCGCGATCAAGGCGGCGATGGATGCCGTGCAGAACCATCGCGAGACCGTGCAGCCGATCCGCGAGAAGACAGGTGGCTCGACCTTCAAGAATCCCGAAGGCACGTCAGCCTGGAAGGAGATCGACAAGGCAGGCTGCCGCGGCCTGATGATCGGCGGCGCGCAGATGTCGCCGATGCATTGCAACTTCATGATCAACACGGGAACCGCGACCGGCTACGACCTTGAATATCTCGGCGAGACGGTGCGCACGCGGGTGCTGGAGAATTCCGGTATCCGGCTGCAATGGGAAATCAAGCGCATCGGCAATTTCCGGCCGGGACATGCCGTGCAGGAGTTTCTCGGGCAGCTTCTTTAGCCCGCTTCGAACTTCATGTGACACATGAAGTTCGACGGTGCCAAAACGGCCCCAACCGTTGCCCCGAAGACTCAACGACACGCTTTTCGCATCCATTTTCTCAGAAAGTGAATCTCTCGGAATCGTAAGCACTTGCCAGTGAATCAACTCTCTGATTCTCTGTTCGAAAGCGTTTTCTGATTTGAGTCGTTCGACGCGTTACCCGCGTTTTCCGTCTGGGGGGCAACCTGCTGGGAGACTCGGACTCAATGTTGCGGAAAATCTTGGTTTTTGGTCCGCCGTGAGAGGGGATACCGGGGAATGAAGAGCAAGCATGTGGCCGTCCTGCTGGGTGGGTTTTCGTCCGAGCGGCCCGTGTCTCTGTCTTCGGGAAAGGCTTGTTCCGATGAGCTCGAGAAGGAAGGCTATCATGTCACGCGCGTCGATGTCGGGCGCGATGTCGGCTCCGTGCTTGCCGAACTCAAGCCCGATGTCGTCTTCAACGCGCTGCATGGCCCTTTTGGTGAGGATGGTACCGTCCAGGGCATTCTCGAGTATCTCGGCATTCCCTACACCCATTCCGGCGTGCTCGCCTCGGCTCTGGCCATGAACAAGGAGCAGGCCAAGCGGGTTGCCAAATCGGTCGGCGTCCCGGTCGCCGAATCGAAGGTCGCCAGCCGCTTCGCCATTCAGAGCAAGCATCCGATGAAGCCGCCCTATGTGGTCAAGCCGGTCAATGAGGGTTCGAGCTTCGGCGTCGTCATCGTGCATGAAGGCCAGTCGCATCCGCCGCAGGTGATCGGTTCGTCCGAATGGAAATATGGCGATACCGTCATGGTCGAGCGCTATATCCACGGTCGTGAGCTGACCTGCGCGGTAATGGGCGATGTGGCGCTGGGGGTCTGCGAGATCATCCCGACCGGCCATTCCTTCTACGACTATGATTCAAAATATGTCGCCGGGGGATCAAAGCACGAATGCCCCGCAAAAGTTTCACCGAATATTTACCAAAAAATACAAACACTGGCGCTCAAGGCTCACCAAGCGATCGGCTGTCGGGGCGTTTCCCGATCGGACTTCCGTTATGACGATCGGCATTCCGAAAACGGCGAGATTGTCTGGCTCGAGGTCAACACCCAGCCGGGTATGACGCCGACGTCTTTGGTGCCTGAAATCGCCGCCCAGGCCGGGCACTCGTTTGGCGATCTGTTGAGTTGGATGGTGGAGGACGCTTCGTGTCTGCGTTGAAATGGGGACAAGGTAGGGAGAGCGGCGCGGCCGAACCGACGCTGTTCGGCCTGCCGTTGTCGTCAGGCCATTTCGTGCTGCCGCGTATGCTTCGCCGCCCGGTGCGCATTCTGGCGCGCCTCGGTGTCGGTGAATTCCAGGCGCCACGCTTTTCCGCAGCCATGATGTCGGCCGTGCTGATCGCCTCGAGCAGCGCCTATGGCGCTTATCTCGGCGGCCATGTCGACGGCATCGTACAGAGCATCACCGCCCGCACCGGCTTTGCCGTCGATCAGGTCAAGGTGGTCGGCAATCGCCAGACCTCGGAGATCGATATCCTCGACAGGCTCGAACTCGACGGCTGGACATCGCTGATCGGCTTCGACGCCGAGGCCGCGCGGGAGCGTATCGACACCTTGCCGTGGATCGAGGTCGCGGCGGTGCGCAAGGTTTATCCGCACACTCTGGAAGTGCGTGTCGAGGAGCGCGCGCCCTTCGCGCTCTGGCAGCAGGGCGACGAGCTGTCTGTCATCGAGAAGGATGGCGCCGTGATCGCGCCGTTCTCAGGCGGCAAGCAGGTGCTTTTGCCGCTGCTGATCGGTACCGGCGCGCCGGCGAGCGCGCCCGACTTCCTGGCCAAGATCGAAAAATATCCCGAGCTGGCGAACCGGATCAAAGGCTACATCCGTGTCGGTGAGCGGCGCTGGGACCTGAAGCTGGACAATGGCATCACGGTCAAGCTCCCCGAGGACGATGAGGATCAGGCGCTCGCCGAACTCGTCAAGATGGACCACGAAAAGGGCCTGTTGTCGCGCGATATCGCCGCCGTCGACATGCGCCTGACCGACCGGCTGGTCGTGCAGTTGACGCCCGAGGCCGTGACGCAGCGCGAAGCCGCACTCAACGAAAAACCCAAGAGCCTGAAGCGCAAGCCGGAGACGAAGATATGAGCTGGCTTGGCGGTCATGGCGATGCCTCGTCGCGCCGGTCCGGCACCCTGACGGTGCTGGATGTCGGTTCGAGCAAGGTCTGCTGCATGGTGGCCAGGCTGAAGCCGAGCGATGACGGCAAGCTGCTGCGTGGCCGCTCGCACCGGATCCAGGTGATCGGCATCGGCCATCAGAAATCGCAAGGCGTGAAGTCGGGCGTCGTCGTCGATCTGGACCGCGCCGAGCATGCCATCCGCCTTTCCGTCGATGCGGCCGAGCGTATGGCTGGGCTGACGGTTGATTCGCTGATCGTCAACATGACCGCCGGCCGGCTGAAGAGCGAAGCCTTCTCGGCGACTATCAACCTTGGCGGCCACGAGGCAGACGAGGCCGACATCAAGCGCGTTCTCGGCGCTGGCGCCAAGCAGGCGCTGAAGGCCGAGCGCGAGGTGATCCATTCGCTACCCGTCGGCTTCTCGCTGGATGCGGAACGCGGCGTGCGCGATCCGCGCGGCATGGTCGGCGACGCACTCGGCGTCGACATGCATGTGCTGACCGGCGACGCCGCTCCGATGCGCAACCTGGAGCTTTCCATCAACCGTTCGCATCTGTCGGTCGAGCGCATGGTGGCGACGCCCTATGCCAGCGGGTTGGCGGCGCTGGTCGACGACGAACTGGAAATGGGCGCGGCCTGCATCGACATGGGTGGCGGCACGACCACGATCTCGGTGTTTTCGGAAGGCAAGTTCGTCCATGGCGATGCCATCGCCATCGGCGGCAACCATGTCACGCTGGATATGGCCAAGGGACTTTCGACCTCGCTCGATGCCGCCGAACGGCTGAAGGTGATGCATGGCTCGGCACTGCCGGGCAGCGCCGACGACCGCGACCTGGTCTCGATCCAGCCGATCGGCGACGATGGCGACGTGCCTTTGCAGATTCCGCGCTCGGTGATGACGCGCATCGTGCGCGCCCGCATCGATGAGACGCTGGAACTGCTGCGCGACCGGCTGAACAAGTCCGGCTACGGCAATGCGGTGGGCAAGCGTGTGGTGCTCACTGGTGGCGCCAGCCAGCTTGCCGGCCTGCCGGAGGCAGCGCGACGCATCCTGGGACGTAATGTGCGTATCGGCCGTCCGCTCGGCGTGGCCGGCCTGCCGGAAGCGGCGAAGGGGCCGGCCTTCTCGGCCGCGGTGGGGCTTCTGATCTATCCGCAGATGGCGAGTTTCGAGAGCCATCCGGCGAAAGGAATTTCCGGACTCAGAATGACCGGAACGGGCGGAAAACTGCATCGCATGAGTCAGTGGTTGAGAGACAGTTTCTAATTGACGGGGACAGCCCCATAGGCGGCCGCGGCGGCGAAGCGGCGTGAAAGGCAAAGGACGGAGACAATGACCATCAATCTGCAAAAGCCGGACATCACCGAGCTTAAGCCGCGCATCACCGTGTTCGGTGTCGGCGGCGGCGGCGGCAATGCCGTCAACAACATGATTACCGCCGGTTTGCGCGGTGTCGAGTTCGTGGTGGCCAACACCGACGCGCAGGCGCTGACCATGTCGAAGGCAGGCCGCCTGATCCAACTCGGCGCGCATGTCACCGAGGGCCTAGGCGCCGGCTCGCAGCCGGAAGTCGGCCGTGCGGCGGCGGAAGAGTGCATCGATGAGATCCTCGATCACCTGACCAACACCCATATGTGCTTCGTCACCGCCGGCATGGGCGGCGGCACCGGCACCGGTGCTGCTCCGGTCGTTGCCCGCGCAGCGCGCGAAAAGGGCATCCTCACCGTCGGCGTCGTCACCAAGCCGTTCCATTTCGAAGGCCAGCGCCGCATGAAGACAGCGGACTTCGGCATCGAGGAACTGCAGAAGTGCGTCGATACGCTGATCGTCATCCCCAACCAGAACCTGTTCCGGCTGGCCAATGACAAGACCACCTTCGCCGACGCCTTCGCCATGGCCGACCAGGTGCTCTATTCCGGTGTTGCCTGCATCACCGACCTGATGGTCAAGGAAGGCCTGATCAATCTCGACTTCGCCGACGTGCGCTCCGTCATGCGCGAGATGGGCAAGGCGATGATGGGCACCGGCGAAGCTTCTGGAGAGGGCCGTGCGATGGCCGCCGCCGAAGCGGCGATTGCCAACCCGCTGCTCGACGAGACCTCGATGAAGGGCGCCAAGGGCCTGCTGATCTCGATCACGGGCGGCCGCGACCTGACGCTGTTCGAAGTCGACGAAGCGGCGACCCGTATCCGCGAGGAAGTCGACCAGGACGCCAACATCATCCTGGGCGCTACCTTCGACGAGGAACTCGAAGGTGTCATCCGCGTCTCGGTGGTTGCCACCGGCATCGACAAGTCGGCGGCTGAAATCGCTGCTGCGCCGATCTCGATCCGCACGGCACCGCAGAAGCCGGTCAGCCGCCCGGCCGTTGCCGCGGTGGAAAGCCGCCCAGTGCCGGTCCAGCAGACCATGTACGAACCGCGCGCCGCTGACCCGGTTGCCGAAGCCATCCAACTGGCCGAAGCCAATGCCGCAGCCATGGCTCAGGCGCGCCCGGCTCCGGTTGCTCACGCTGAAGATTTCCGCCCGCAGAGCAAGATCTTCCAGGCGCCGCCAGCACAGCCGATGCCGCAGCCGGTGGTCCAGCAGATGCAGCCGGCTCCGCAGCCGCGCGAGATGCTGCGCGAAGCCCCGCAGCCGGTTGCCATGGCGCCGCAGCGTATGCCGCGTGTCGAGGACTTTCCGCCCGTCGTCAAGGCCGAGGTGGATGCCAAGAGCCGCCCGACCGACCACGAAAACAACAGCGGGCCGATGGGCCTGCTGAAGCGCCTGACCAACGGCCTGACCCGTCGCGAAGAAGAGCCTGCACGGCTCCAGCCGGCGCAGCCGCGCGAACCCAAGCTGCGCCAGGCCGCACCCGAAGTGCGCCGTCTCGCCAGCCAGGATGCGCAGCTCTACGCGCCGCGCCGTGGTCAGCTCGACGATCAGGGCCGCCTGACACCGCAGGTGAGGGCGACTCAGGAAGACGATCAGCTGGAGATTCCGGCGTTCCTGCGCCGCCAGGCCAACTGATTGGTAAACGGACTGTAACATTTGTTAACAGGCAAGCGAGGGATCGCTTGCCTGTTAACGTTTTAAGGGGTGTAATTTCAAGCACTTACTAAGTCGTGCCCATTCCAGTTTGCGGTTACACAGAGTAAGAAACCGTGATTTGGAGTCTCCCTGACGGGACATTATCTTCGCCGCCTACCATCGTCGGTTTGCTAGGATTTCGGGGGAAGTCGCCCTGCTTGCCGATTCACACAAGAGCCGCGCCCTCGGGCTGGAGAAGCGGACCTAGGCATTACGGGCTTATGGGGATTGTCTTGCACGACTATCAGACGACATTGAAGACGCGCGCGTCGCTTACCGGCACCGGCGTCCACAGCGGCAAGGAAGTTTCCATCAGCTTCATGCCGGCGGATGCCGACACCGGCATCGTTTTTCAGCTTTTCAGCGGTGCGGAGCAGGGCCGCGAGTTCCGGGCCTTGGTCTCGGAAGTCGGCGCCACCGACTTGTGCACCATGCTTGGTGATCCCGCCGGCGAGCACATCGCCACAGTCGAGCACATCATGGCTGCGTTGCTCGGGCTCGGTATCGACAATGTCGCAATCGAGATCGATGGTTCCGAGGTTCCGATCTTCGATGGCAGCGCCATGGCGTTCGTCGAAGCCATCGACCAGGCGGGCATCGAGACGCTGTTGGTCAAACGGCGCTATATCAGGGTCATCAAGCCGGTCCGCATCGAGAATGGCGCCTCGTGGGCAGAGTTCAGGCCCTATGACGGCACCCGTTTCGAGATCGAGATCGACTTCGAAAGCCCGGCAATCGGCCGTCAGCTGTTCGCGTCCGACCTCAATGCCGATATTTTCCGCCGCGACATTGCGCGCGCCCGCACCTTCGGTTTCATGAAGGACGTCGAGCGGTTGTGGGCCGCCGGCTACGCGCTCGGCTCCTCGCTGGAGAATTCGCTGGTGATCGGTGACGACAACCGCGTGATCAACATGGGCGGCCTGCGCTATCCCAATGAATTCGTGCGCCACAAGACGCTGGACGCCATGGGCGACCTGGCCTTGGCCGGCGCCCGCTTCATCGGCTGCTTCCGTTCCTATCGCGGCGGCCACAGGATGAATGCAGCGGCACTGCGCCGCCTGCTGTCGGATCGCACCGCGTTCGAAATCGTCGAGACGACACGCCGGGAGCGTGGCCGCAGCGCCGAGATGAACGCTGTCAACGCGCCGCTCTACGCGCCCTGGATGATCTGATTTTTTAATTTTTCTAGGGTTCCATGAGGTATGACGCGTGTTGCAGAGATGCATCACCTGTCAATGAAATTGCATGGATATTGAAGCTGTGTCCCGCCGCCACAAAAATGCGCGATTGGCCGGAGATAGCGTTGCCGGGCAAGGCGGTAATGGTTTATGGCTGCTGCCGTCGATTAGTGCATGGCGCTCAAAAGTGGGGACCAGTTTTGAGACAACGGCGTGCAGCGGACTTTAAAATAACGCCGAAAGGGCGGAATCCAATCATGTTCTTCAAGCGAGTCGGTCAATCGAAAGCGCCGCAGAGGGCTGTTTTCCTGGCGCTTTCGGTGGTTGTTCCATCGCTGTTCCTGTCGGCCTGCATGTCGTCGGAAAAAGATATCGACCTGTCGACCTATGTCGACCAGACCGAACCGGCCGATGTTCTCTATAATCAGGGCCTTGCCAATCTCAACGCCGGACGCCTGCAGGAGGCGAGCCGCAAGTTCGACGCGGTCGACCGCCAGCACCCCTATTCGGAGTGGGCCCGCAAATCGATGGTGATGGGCGCTTTCGCCGATTATCGCCAGGGCAATTATGACGAGGCGATCGGCTCAGCCAAGCGCTATCTGACGCTCTATCCGTCGACCGATGACGCTGCTTATGCGCAGTACATCATCGGCTTGAGCTACTACCGCCAGATCAAGGACGTGACGCAGGACCAGAAGGAAGCGCGCCAGACCGTGCAGACGATGCAGGATCTGGTGACGCGCTGGCCGACCTCGGAATATGTCGACGACGCCAAGGAAAAGATCCGCTTCGCCAACGATCAGCTGGCCGGCAAGGAAATGCAGATCGGCCGCTACTATCTCGAGCGCCGCGAATACATCGCCGCCGTCAAGCGCTTCCGCACCGTCGTCGAGAACTATTCCAACACGCGCCATGTCGAGGAGGCGCTCGCTCGCCTGACCGAAAGCTATTACGCGATGGGCCTGACCTCCGAGGCGCAGACTGCCGCTGCGGTGCTCGGTACCAACTACCCCGATAGCTCGTGGTACAAGGATTCCTACAAGCTCTTGCAGAGCAATGGGCTTGCACCGCGCGAAAATGCCGGGTCGTGGATATCCAAGGCCGGAAAGATGATCACCGGCGCCTGATCCCAAGCAGACTTCGCGGACTTCGCCTACGCGCCGTCTGCTTGGTCTCCTGGTTTGTCGCAGGTTCTTGTCGAAAAACCGCACGATACTTTTGCGGAACCTGCTTGGAGCCATTCGGACCGAGCGTGTGTAGCGCTTTTTCGGATTGATCCGGTGCTCAAACAAAAAGATAGTGCGGCGCTGCGACTACAAATTTCGCGTGCCGTTCTAGATTCGGGTTCTGATGCTTTCCAGACTGTCGATCCGCGATATCGTCCTGATCGAGAAGCTGGATATAGACTTCCAGCCGGGCCTTTCCGTGCTGACCGGCGAAACCGGCGCCGGCAAATCCATCCTGCTCGATGCCTTGTCGCTGGCGCTTGGCGCGCGCGGTGACGCGTCGCTGGTGCGCCATGGTGCGGCGCAAGGCCAGGTCATCGCCGTCTTCGACGTGCCACGCAACCATCCGGCCCGCACCTTGCTTGCCGACAACGCCATCGAGGATGACGGCGACATCATCCTGCGCCGCTTGCAGACGGCGGATGGCCGCACCCGCGTCTTCGTCAACGATCAGCCTTCAAGCGTCACCTTGATGCGCGATGTCGGGCGGGCGCTGGTCGAGATCCATGGCCAGCACGATGAACGCGCTTTGGTCGATCCCGGCGCGCACCGCGAGGTGCTCGACGCCTTCGGTGGCCATCTTGGCGCCGTCCGCTCGACGGGCGAGGCATGGCGGCACTGGCGCGCCTGCGAGCAGGAACTGTCGCGACACCGCGCCAAGGTGGCGGCGGCCGCGCGCGAGGCCGACTATCTGCGCGCCGCGGTCGCGGAACTGACGAAGCTCGATCCGCAGCCGGGTGAGGAGACCGATCTAGCCGAATTGCGCGCGTCGATGATGCGGGTGGAGAAGATCGCCTCCGAAATCCATGATGCGCAGGATGTGCTGTCCGGCCCGTCCTCGCCCCTGCCGCAGCTGGCCAGCCTGCTGAGACGGCTGCAACGTAAGGTGACGGAGGCGCCGGGCCTGCTCGACGACGTGGTCAAGTCGCTCGACGAGGCGATGCTGTCGCTCGACGCGGCGCAGTCGGGTGTCGAGGCCGCACTGCGCGCCACCGAATATGATCCGCAGCGGCTGGAGAAGGCGGAGGAGCGGCTGTTTGCGCTGCGCGCGGCCTCGCGCAAGCACAGCGTCGCCGTCGACGACCTGGCGCAGCTGCGCGACACGATGGTCGCCGATCTCGCCGATCTCGATGCCGGCGAGGAGCGCCTGCACGGGCTGGAAAAGCTGGCCGCGGCGGCGCGCGAGACCTACGACATCGCCGCCGCACAGCTGTCCTCGCTTCGTCATGCGGCGGCCATCGGCTTGGCGAAGGCGGTCATGGCGGAATTGCCGGCACTGAAGCTCGAACGCGCCGCCTTTATTGTGGAAATGAAAAGCGAGGCCGAGAGCCGCATGGAAGAGGGCATCGACCAGATCGAATTCTGGGTGCGCACCAATCCAGGCACGCGGCCCGGGCCGATGATGAAGGTCGCGTCCGGTGGCGAGCTTTCGCGCTTCCTTTTGGCGCTGAAGGTGGCGCTTGCCGACCGTGGCTCGGCGCCGACGCTCGTTTTCGATGAAATCGACACCGGCGTGGGCGGCGCCGTCGCGGACGCCATCGGCCAGCGGCTGGCCCGGCTTTCGAAGCGCGTCCAGGTGCTGTCGGTCACGCACGCGCCACAGGTGGCGGCGCGCGCGGCGACGCATTTCCTGATCTCCAAGTCCGGCACCACCGACCGTGTCGCCACCGGCATTGCCGAGATGGACCGGCCGGCGCGGCAGGAAGAGATCGCGCGCATGCTGGCCGGCGCCACAATCACCGACGAGGCACGTGCGGCAGCGGAGCGGCTGCTGCGCGAGAATACCGGCGCTTCCTGACGGCGCTACTTCTCGATCGGGCCGCTTCTGGTCGGTGAAATTCGGCGTCCGAACAGAGTCAGCATATGGCTCCATCCCGCTGTTTCAGCGTGGTTTTGTCAGAATTCAGCTCCCTTCCATCCGAATCCTGATCTATTGTCCCGGGCCAACAGCAGCCAGGTGCAAAACCATGTCCGAAAAACCAGTCGATGCCCTGACCGAAAGCGAGGCCGAAGCCGAGCTGAAGCGTCTGGCGGAAGAGATCGCCGAGCACGACCGGCGCTACCATACCGAAGACGCGCCTGTTATCACCGACGCGCAGTATGATGCGCTGGCGCGGCGCAACCTTGCCATCGAGGAGCGCTTTCCGGCGCTGGTGCGCGAGGATTCGCCGTCGCTCAGGGTTGGTGCAGCCCCGGCGGAAGGCTTTGCCAAGGTGCGCCATGCGGTGCCGATGCTCAGCCTCGCCAAGGCCTATACCGACCAGGACGTCACCGATTTCATCGAACGCGGCCGGCGGTTCTTCGATCGCGACAAGGATCTCGACATCGCCTTCACGGCCGAGCCGAAGATCGACGGGCTATCGGCTTCGCTGCGCTACGAGAAGGGCGTGTTCGTGCAGGGTGCGACGCGGGGCAACGGTGCCGTCGGCGAGGACATCACCGCCAATTTGAGGACCATTGCCGACATTCCTTCGAAGCTGAAAGGCTCGGGCTGGCCCGAGATTATCGAGATACGCGGCGAGGTCTACATGACCTATGCGGAATTCGAGGCGCTGAAGCAACGCTCGGCGGCGGTCGGCGGCCAGGACTACGTCAATCCGCGCAACACGGCGGCCGGGTCGCTGCGCCAGAAGGATCCGTCCGTCACCGCCAGCCGCAACCTCAAATTCTTCGCCTATGCCTGGGGTTACACGACAGCGGATCCTGCTCCGACCCAGTATGATTCGGTGCAGAAGTTCGCGGAGTGGGGATTCAAGGTCAGTCCGCTGATGGTGCGGGCGAAATCGGCCGATGATTTGATCGCGCATTATCACCGGATCGAAGAGCAGCGCTCGGCGCTTGGCTACGACATCGACGGCGTCGTCTACAAGGTCGACCAATTGGAGCTGCAGCGCAGATGGGGGTTCGTCACCGGCGAACCGCGCTGGGCCGTCGCGCACAAATTTCCGGCCGAACAGGCGATGACGACCCTGCTCAAGATCGACATCCAGGTTGGCCGCACCGGCACGCTGGCGCCGGTGGCACGATTGGCGCCGGTCACGGTTGGCGGCGTGGTGGTCGAGAACGTGACGTTGCACAATGAGGACTACATCAAGGGCCTGGACAGTAGCGGCCAGCCGATCCGCGACGGCATCGACGTGCGCATCGGCGATACGGTGGTGATCCAGCGGGCAGGCGACGTCATTCCGCAGATCGTCAGCGTCGTCATCGACAAGCGGCCTGCTGATGCGGTGCCGTACGAGTTCCCGCATACTTGCCCAATCTGCGGCTCGCCGGCAACGCGCGAGATCAACGAGAAAACCGGCAAGGAAGATTCCCGCCGCCGCTGCACCGGCGAACTGATCTGCCCTGCCCAGGCGGTGGAAGGATTGCGCCACTTCGTGTCACGCGGCGCCCTGGACATCGAAGGCCTGGGTGCTGAAAACATCGACACCTTCTTCAATGCTGGCCTGATCAAGACGGCCGCCGATATCTTTACGCTCAGGGATCGTCGTCCGGCCGTCACCAGGGCGCTGGCCGAGCGGCGCGAAGAGCAGGCGAGGCAGCGCGAGGCCGCGTCGGGCAAGACGCGCAAGAATGTGCGCAGCGTCGAGGATCGCAACTACGAAGGACTCGACAAGCTGTTCGCCGCGATCGATTCGCGCCGCGAGCCGGAGCTCGACCGTTTCATCTTCGCGCTCGGCATCCGCCATATCGGCGAAACGACGGCCGCGGTGCTTGCCCGGACCTTCTCGACCATCGAGGAGCTAATCCGCGTCGGCAAGGAAACAGCGGCCGCTGCCGATCCGCACAGCGTTTTCCCGTCGGTCAACGGCATCGGCGACACGGTGATCGATGCACTGCGCGATTTCTTCGGCAATGAACGCAATGACGACGTGCTCGACGCGCTGCTCAAGCAGGTCAAGCCGAAGCCCTATATCGTCAACGTCTCGGCCGACAGCGAGGTCGCCGGCAAGACGGTCGTGTTCACAGGCTCGCTGGAGAAGATGACACGCTCCGAAGCCAAGGCGATGGCGGAGCGCCTCGGCGCCAAGGTCGCAGGCTCGGTTTCGGCGAAGACGGATCTGGTGGTGGCCGGGCCGGGGGCCGGCTCCAAGCTGAAGCTCGCGAGCGAACTCGGCATCGAGGTGATCGACGAGGACGCCTGGCTGGTGCGGATCGGCAAGGCATGACCGGACCGTTCAGCGGCTTCGGCCCCAAAGCCATTCCGTTCCTGAAGGCGCTGGATTTCCACCAGAGCCGCGAGTGGTTCCTGGAGAATCGCGACCTCTTCGAAAAGGATTTGCGCGATCCCTTCGGCGATCTGGTCGAGACGCTGACCGAGCGCTTCGCGAAGGCAGGGCTCGGCCTGCGCGGCGACCGCAAGAAGTCGCTGTTCCGGATCAATCGCGACGTGCGCTTCGCCAAGGACAAGCGGCCCTACAACAGGCATTTGTCGGCCATCCTATCGCCCGACGGCACCAAGATGGAGCAGGGCGTGTTCTACGTGCATATCGGGCTCGAGCGCTGCTTTGCCGACATTGCCTGGTGGCAGCCGGAGCCGGCGCTGCTGCTGGCGATGCGCAAAGCCATCGAGGCAAAGCCGGACAGGTTTCGTGCCCTGGTGGCGGCGTTGAAGAAGAACTGTCTTGAACTCGAGACGGAAGGCCGCATGAAGCGTACGCCACGCGGCTTCGAGCATATCAGCGATGCTGATCTGATCGCCGCCATCCGCAACCGGCATTTTGTCGTCCAGCATGTCATCGATCCGGCCGGAATCCATACGGCTGCGCTGGTCGACGAACTCGTCGATTTCACCTTGCGCGCCAAGCCGCTGCTCGACTGGGGCAGGGCGATCGAGGCCAAGGTTTCGGAGCATTTGGCCAACCCGTAGCCGTTTCGAATTTCAAGTCGAAGCGCTGGCCGATGCCAGGGGAATCGCTTCAGGTTAACGTTGATTTTTGACGGATGAGATTTTCGAGATAATCGGCGTTGAGATTGGCGAGTTTTCGT